>JAPPBA010000160.1 GCA_026705295.1 Candidatus Palauibacter australiensis | reverse complement strand
GGCGTCGAAGTGGACGGACCTGACGCTGCCGAAGGTGTCCCAGCCGTCGCCCGTAGCCGACCCGACCGTGAAAGCCTCCTCGGCCACGGCGTTCAGGATCACGTCCGGACCTTCGAGCGTTCCGGTAGCGCCGGTGGCCGGTCGGTCCCCGGAATCGCCGCAGGCCACCAGGAGCGCGAGGGAGAGTAGCGTCAGCTTCGGCTTCGGCATTTCGATCCGTCCTTCCCGACAGGTCGCATTCCGCCGCTCACTCGCCACCCGTGCCGCCGGCTTCGGCCAGCAGCCGCCGGTACACGTCGCGGGCATCGTCGAACTGGGCGTAGACGTGGTCCTGCTCCGACTGCGACCGCCAGCCGGGCCATTCCCGCGCCTGGCGTTCGAGTTCGTCGATCCAGTCGAGGCCGTACTGCGCCCCGGCGGCGTCGCGGATCGCTTCGCCTCCGACCGTGAACCAGACGGGGTTCGTGAACCCCTGCGGATAGGCCGCGTCGAGCGGGAACCGTTCCTCTGGCTCTCCCTCCGCCCGCAGGTGAATCCAGCCACTTCCGTCGATCCCGACGTCGCCCGAGAACGAGGCCGACATGCGGTCCTCCGAGAGTTCGAGTTCGAGGGCATCCTCGCCGTCACGCACGAGCCAGGCGCGCGTCAGCGGCACGATCGACCGCACGCTGGCCACCACCTCCACGCTCGTCGCGTCCGCGCCCAGATCTAGGACGGAACCCGGGATCTCCCCGTTTACCGTGAGTTCGACGAGCGGCCCGTTGGTCACGAACGCCGCGGCGCCGCGGAGGCCCTCGAACCACCCATCGGCCGTCAGGCGCCCGTCCGGCGGACGTACGTATGTCCGCATGGCGCCCACCAGCGGCGTGGCGTGCAGGTTGCTGATCGAGTCCTCCCCGCCGGTCGCGCACACCCGCACATCGTTGCTCCACAGCGCGTAGAGCGGAAAGAAGCCGGCCCGCTCGGCCGTGGACCATTCGAGCGCGTCACTCGTCCCCAGCACGGCGTCGACCATGAACCCCTTCCCACCCATCAGCCCGAACGTGAGCGGGTCCACGTCGCCGAAGTAGGGGTGGACGTAGCCCGTCGTCGCCCCCTGGTCCTTCGCCTTCCGCATCATGTCCGTGTTCGACGGATACAGGCTCTCGATCGCAGTCCCCTCGTATCCCGTCGTGAAGGGCGAGATGAGGTGGTCGCGCATCCCGAACATGAACACGTGTCCGTAGAACGGCGGCCGGTACTCCTGCCCCACGATGACGACCATGTCCTCCATCTCCGCCGACACCGGGTGCTCGCCGCCCCCGGGCACGAAGAACTGGTGGTCCAGGATCCGGTTGTCCTTGTTCGCCACCTGCTCGTTCACGATGTCCTGGTCCTCCGCCGCGGACATGAACATCAGGTTCTCGAGCGAGTTGTGGAGGTTGCCCGCGTAGTTCATGTGGACGTGCGTAGAGCCGTTGTGCCAGCCGTCCGCCGAGAGGTCCGCGAACCGGTGCAGCGTGACCGCCAGTTCGACCGTGGCATCGGCCTCGATCGCCACCTTCATGCGCTGCGGCTCGATCTCGAAGCCCTTCACGATGGTGAGGTCCGCTTCGCCCGGCGGGAGCGCGACCGTGAACGTCCCGTCGGTGTGGAAGGCGGGGTAGCGCCCGCGCTGGCCGATGCGGGCGTACTCGTCGGGCGGGGCGTGGTACTTGCCGTCCGGCCCGAGGAGCGTGACGCGCGCCGGCACCGGATCCCGTCCGCTCGCGTCCGTGCGCACCGTGACCGAGAGCATGCCCGTCGGCCCCGCGTAGGTGCGCTCTCCGATCTCGATTCGCCGCCGGCCGCCGCCGTAGGTCTCGATGAGTTCGAGTTGGGGGAGACCACCCTCGTTCGTGATGTAGGCGATCGTCTCCCCATCGGGCGACCAGCGCGGGTGGAAGGCGTCGTGCTCGAAGAAGGTGAGCTTGTAAGGCTCGCCGCCCGTCGTCGGCTGCACGTAGAGGTTGTTGAACTGGTCCGCCGCGCCCGCCGTCGACGAGTAGACGAAGCGCCGGCCGTGCAGCGACACGTCGGGCCGCGTGCGGTACAGCGTCTGCTCCCGCAGCACCGTCTGCGCCTCCAGGATCCCGTCCGCGCGCGCCGGGACCCGGATCACGTTGCCCGAGCCGAGCGGCACGTCGCGGTTCGAGACGAGGAGGAGTTCGTCGCCGTCCGGCATCCATGCGGGCGAGATATACATGTCCATGGGCCCGAAGTAGAGCCGGTTGTTGCCGTAGGAGTTGTCGTTCGTGACCGCGATCTCGGGCCCCGCCCAGTCGCCGTCCGCCACGTCGCGGATGTAGACGTTGAAGTGCCCGTTGGGCGCGCTCGACACGTAGGCGAGGCGCGTGCCATCGGGAGAGAACACGGGGTCGGCGTATACGAAGCGGTCGTCCGTGAGCGCGCGCGTCTCGCCCGTCTCCGTGTCGAGGATCTCGAGTTGGATCCGCTCGCCGCCGTAGTCGGCCGTGTACGCGATCCAGCGTCCGTCGGGCGAGTAGGAGGGGGACGAGTGGTACGTGCCCCCGCGCGTGAGTTCGGTCGCGTCGCCCGTCTCCACATCCACTTCCCACACCGAGCCGGCCATCCCCACCGCGATCGACTCGCCGTCCGGCGACCAGGACGGGAACCAGGGCGTCGTCCCCGGCGCCGGCGGCAGGTAGTAGTTGTGCATGTAGTTGCCGCCGTGCCGCACGCCGGGATAGGCGCCGAACGGGGGCGGCGGCTCCTCGGCGAGAAGCGGCGCTACAGGCCGGGCCGAGGCGGATTCGAGCAACCCCGGCTCGCCGGTCACGCCGGGCGCACCGTCTTCCCGCTCGCAACCGAGCGTCAGTCCGGCACAGAGGAACAGAACGGGAGCGGGGCCGATACGCATGGCAGCTCGCAGGTCGGAGGATCGCCGAACAGAGCCCCCAACTTGCTCCGCGCCAAGCACTCCGCGCAACGCGATGCGGGCCACCGTCCGGCCCGCGGAGGGCGGTTCTACGGTTCCCGGCCGCTGTCCGGTATCCCGCGACTGAACAGGACATCGACGCTGGGCCCAACGCCGAGTCCCGCGACGGCATCGGCCAGCGTCCGTACGGACTGCGGCAGATCCCGAAGCACCGCGCGCACCTGTCCGTTGAGCCGGTCGCGCAGGATGACGGCCGGTTCGTTCGTGTCCCGGTCCACCGTGACGGCGCCGCCCGGGCCGGAAAGGGTGATCTCCTCGAGGAGGGCGGCCGTTTCGCCACGGATGGGGACGGCGTACGCGAACGCCAGCCTTCCGTCGCTGTCGGCCACGGGCGTCATGTCGAAGATCAACGAGAAGAGGATGCGGCCATCCGCCGCGCGTCCGATGATCTCGTGCTCGCCGTCGGAGGTCGGCAGCGCGGGGGGTGCGTCGACCGCGAAGGCCGGGTACAGATACGGCGTGCCGTCCGCCCCCGCGCCGCCCCAGAGGAGCATGGCGGCCGTGGGCGGCGCGGGGGCATCGGATTCAGCGCCTACGGCACGAAAGGCCGCCGCCTTTCCGAAGTGGTAGTCGCCGATCCAGGCCGGCTCGCAGTAGGACATGAAATCGGCCGTCGTCGCCGGCACCAGAACACTCTCGCCGGAGCGGGAATCGATTCCCCACGCACCCGTCGATCCATCGGGGAAGGGGTACGCGGGATCCAGGGTGGCCCCCACCCCGCACGGTGCGTGGAACAGACTCAGGTTGTGCCCCAGTTCGTGGGCGATCGTCAGCGCCTCCTCGGGCTGGCTCGAAACGCCGAGCCGCACGTAGCTCGTCCATCCCGGGATCCACGCCACCCCCCAGGCACCTGTTGCCTCGCCGGAGAGCGCCGCCATGTAGTAGCCGCGTCCTCCCTCCATGACCCGCACTACGCCCACTTCATCGAGCAGCGCGTCGGCATCGTTGTTGGAAGTCAGTACGGGCTCGTGCGCCACGACGCTCAGATTGTCGACCGGGAGGAGGTCTACGGTTTCCCACAGCAGCCTGTGTCCCTCGGCGTCCGCCGCCATCTCCCCGGCAAGATTCACCGCGGTGGAATCCGGCCGGCCACGCCACAGAAACGGGACAACCGTAAGATCGAATCTGGGCATTCGTTCAACGGGTATCGGCACACGACCGGACTCCGGAATCCGGGGCGACACTCCGAGGGCCGGATCCAGCGTTCCGGCCGGATCGACTTCGATCACCCATTCGACTCCGGGTCGTACCACCCACCCCGGAACGTCGGCGTTGGCGGACTTTTCGAGCGATGCCTCCGCCTCGGCGAGATTGATGGGCATCGGAGTCGATTTCCCCGGGATATCGACTGCGTGAATCTCATCTTCCCCGTAGAAGAACGTCGCGCGCACGTCGGGGATCCCGGCGCCCGTGGGCCGTGGCGCGATCACGAAAGCTCGCAGGAGCGCCGCTTTGCCTTCGATCAGCGGTACGGGAAACTCGAGAGACTGGACCGCCTGCGTCAGGTACGCCTGAGAACCGCTCAGTGCCTTCCTGTCGCAGCGCGGCATGCGCCAGCGGCTCGACCGGTCCAGCAGGGCGGGATTTTCCGGCACGCAGAGGCTTGTCCCCGTCCACTCGAACCGCC
>JAPPBA010000159.1 GCA_026705295.1 Candidatus Palauibacter australiensis | reverse complement strand
GTGTCCGTGCGGGATGTGGAACGCCCGGATCTCTTCGCCGTTGAAGTGGATGGAGAGGGCGTCGTCGAAGGTGACGACGGGCAGGGCCACGTCGGGCGATCCGCCCGCCTGGAGCCTCGTGCGCACGTTCGTGTGCGCGACGATCGTGGAGGCGTCCCCGAACTCGGCGTTGCCGCCCGTATGGTCGCCGTGAAAATGGGTGTTGATGATGAACTGCGGCTGCGCGGCTTCCTCGGATTGTCCCACTTCCCGAAGCGCGTCGCGGATCTTGTCCGCCAGCGGTGCGAACTGATCGTCGACCATCACGACACCGTCCGGACCCGAGGACACGCCGATGTTGCCGCCGCTCCCCACCAGCATCCAGACGTTGCCGGCGACGTGCGTCGCCTCGATCTGGACGGCCGAGAAGTCGCGCTGCGCGAAGGCGGGGTCGCAGAAAAGTCCCGTGCAGAGGGTCGCGAGGAACAGCGATCGAGCTTTCATGGAAGGAAACTCCTGAATACGGGCGCCGTGCAGCGCCGAACGCGTACCGCCGGGCAAGTACCGCCAGGCGCCCGAAGATGGGGCGCGGCCCGCGCCAATGCCACCTTTCGCCGCCTCCGGCCTGGGCGGCCTGCCAGGCGCCGGAACTCTTGACCGCCCGACGATTCCCGAAGCACACTGCGCAAAATGCGCAGCTATGTCGTTTTTCTCCTGCTCTTTTCGGTCAAGGTCGCGGCGAAGGCGTTCTGCCGGGTCCGGCTGCAGTGGCTCCACGAAGCCGACGATCCCTGGTCCGGTCTGCGCGTGCTCGCCCTGCTCAACCACACGAGTCTCTTCGAACCGGTCTTCCTCGCCGCAGTGCCCAGCCGCGTGCTATGGCAACTCGCGACGCACGGTGTCATACCGCTCGCGGACAAGACCGCGGCTCGACCGATCCTCGGCCGACTCTTCCTGCTCTTCGCCAAACACGTGGTGCCGGTGACGCGCGAGAAGGATGACACGTGGGAGGAAGTGCTCCGTCAGGTGCGGGATCCGGAGGCCGTGCTCCTCATCCTGCCGGAAGGGCGGATGATGCGCCGCACGGGGCTGGATGTTCAGGGGAATCCCATGACGATCCGCGGGGGCATCGCGGACATCCTCCGGGCGATGCCGGACGGCCGGCTGTTCATCGCTTACAGCGGCGGGCTTCATCACATCCAGGCCCCCGGGGAACGCTTTCCGCGACCCTTCCGGAGCGCCTGGCTGGGCGCCGAGGTCGTGGATATCGAGGAATACCGCGGAGAATTGGGCGGCTCGGAGTGCGCGGAGACCTTCAAGGGGGCCGTGATCGAGGACCTGACGCGCCGGCGGGACGCGTACTGCTATCGCAACGGATGAAGCCGGACGGGCGTCCTGTCAGTTGAAGCGGACGCGCCTCCAAGTCCCTTCCTGGTCGAGGGTCCACGCATCTCCGTCGATCACGACGAACGAGATGCGGCGCGCGTTCCGGATGTCGGCGGCGGGGTTCGCCTCAAGGACGATGAAGTCGGCGCGCTTCCCGATCTCGATCGTCCCCCGCTCGTGCAGTTGGCCGAGCGCGATCGCACCGTTCCTCGTGGCCATGCCGAGGACTTCGAGGGGGGGGATGCCGGCCTCCACGAGCAGCTGCATCTCACGGTGGAAACCCTCTCCCCACTCGGTCGTGCGCGGAGCATCGGATCCCACGAGGAGGCGGACGCCGTGACCGTGGAAGGTCCGGACCAGCGCCTCGGCCTTGGGCCAAACCGCCTCGAGCGCTCGCTGTTCGTCGTTGGACAGCGGCGCGCAGGTGGCGGCGGCGGCCGGACAGTCGAGGGAGGCGGACGCGCTGGCCAGCATCGGCAGGAGGGCCGAGTCGTTCGAGAGGAGCGCCGTGACGGCACGGTCGACGTCGGGCCCCTGTGGCTCCAGTCGCTCCAGCCACGCGACCTGGGCCGGGACCTGCCCCGCCTCCGCGAGCGCCTGGAAGGATCCGCGCTCGCTCTCCAGAAGCAACTCGGCGTCGCCGGAGACCAGCGGACCCGCGACGGCGGAGCCGGCACGGAGGGCCAGCAGCCACCCACCATCCCGGCGGTCGGCCCACAGGGGCACCTCCGCCCCGCGGGCGGCTCGCGCGATCCCGATGAGCCAGGACGGAGGGACGCCGGACGCGACGGAGACGAAGTCGGCCCCATCCGCAGCCTGCCGCGTTACCTCCGCGACGGCGGCGGCTTCGGATTCCAGTGCCACGCCGCGAGGCGCGCTCCCGGCATCGAGAACGGGTCCGCCGACGTAGACGGCGGGCACCGGATCTTCGCCGAAACTCCCCCGCCCCCGCTCCTCGAAGGCGGCCAGGGACGTGGCTCCGTCGCGCACCCCCGTGATTCCAGCGGCCAGCAGCGCACGCAACTCTTCGGTGGTTTGGGGCGAGGCGTGAGCATCGATGAACGCGGGCATGAGGTAGGAGCCCGAGAGGTCCACGACGACGGTGCCTTCCGGGGCGGCCACGGAGCCCTGGGCGCCGATGTCCCGGATTCGGCCGCCCCACACGAGGACCGCCGAAGAAGGCCGGGGCGGCCCGCCGCGGCCGTCGATCACCGTCACATTGGTGAACAACTCCGACTGCGGCGTGATGAACGTGTCCTGTCCCGCGCCCGCCAATCCGCCGGGGAGAACCGCCGCCGCCAGTATCGCGGAAACCGCGAGGAGTCGCCGGCGCCCCGGCGTCCGCGAGCGGCGCAAATCAGGCCCCGTCCGCCTGTGGTCCATCCGCGGACCGGATGAAGAGTTCACGCTTCGGATAGGGAATCTCCACGCCAGCCTCCGCAAAGGCGCGGAGCGCCCTCTCGCTGATGTCATCCGCGATGCGCCGTCGCGCCCTCGCCTCCACGATCCAGACGCGCAGTTGGAGGTTGACCTCGGACGGGCCGAAGCTCCGGGCGATGACGATCGGCGCGGGATCGTCCTTGACCCCCTCGACGGACAGGGCGATGTCCACCAGCAGCGACTTCGCCCGCTCGATATCCGATTCGTACGCGACGGAGAATGGGATTCGGAGGCGGATGTCCTGGCCGGACATCGTGTAGTTGACGATGTCGCGCAGCATGAGCTGACTGTTCGGGACGACGATGACAAGGTTGTCGGGGTTCCGGATCTTCGTGGCCCGGAGCCCGATCTCGATCACGTCGCCCCAGGACCCCGTCTCGTTGGGCGCCGTCCACAGTTCGATCCGGTCCCCGACCTGGAACGGGCGATCGACGATGAGCAGCACGCCCGCGATCACGTTGGAAAGGGTGTCCTTGGCGGCAAGCGACAGGGCGAGACCCATGACGCCGGCCCCGGCGAGGAGAGGCGCGATGTTGATGCCCAGCTCCGCGAGCGCGAGGACGATGCCGAGGGCGATGACGGCGAAGCGAATCGCCTTGTTGATCATCGGGAGCGCCGTCTTGTCGAGCGGCGTCGACGTGCGCGAAACGACCTCGGTCTCGATCGCGGTCAAGAGGTCTCCGACGAACCGGCTCAAGGGGAAGAAGAGGACGCCAATCCAGATCGCATAGACCCATTGGGCCACCGTGGGCAGGGCCCAGATGTCGAGCAGACGCCAGACGGCCAACGCCCCGCTCGACAGCAGCAGGGCCTGGCGGAGCAGCCGCACGGCCAGATCGTCGAGTTGTGTCGCGGTCCGGGTCACCCAGTGTTTCTGTGCTCGGCCCAGCACCATCAGCGCCACGAGGTAGACGAGGCCGGCGACCGCGATGACGATCAGGCTGGGCAGCCACCGCGGAGCCATGAAGGCGACCACCTCGGTCCACAGTTGTGACAGTCTCTCCATTTGGCCTCGCCTCTCTCAAGCCTTGTCCGTCACCCGCGTGGCTCTCGCGCCCGCGTGGCAACTGCACCCCCGCGCGCGGTTGCCGCACGATGCCGCGCAGAATCGTATCGTAATGGTACCGTGGCAGCCTTCTTGCGGATAACTTGGGGGATGGAGCGGCAGGAATCGAACCGGGAGCGGTGATGTTGAACGGAAAGTTCGGAAATGCGGGCGTCGGAGCGGCCTTCCTCGGGTTGGCGATGCTCGTCAGCGCGTGCGCGCCGGAAGCGGCGGGGGAGAGCGGGCGCGCCGCGGCCTCGTCGATGGCCGCAGTCTCCTCGGCGGGCGAGGTCTCGTCGACGGTCGATGCGGCGTTGGCCGCGACCATCGCGGAAACGCCGACGATCAAGGTCTACAAGTCTCCCACCTGCGGGTGCTGCTCCCTCTGGGTGGACCACATGCGGGAGGCCGGGTTCGAACTCGACGTCCTCGACATGGATGATGCGGATCTGATCCGCGTGAAGCTCGACGCGGGCGTACCGCTGCGGATGCAGACATGCCACACGGCTCTCGTGGGCGACTACGTGTTCGAGGGGCACATTCCCGCGGACGTCATCGCCCGGTTCCTCGCCGAGAAGCCCTCCGCGAGCGGGCTCGCGGTGCCCGGCATGCCGATAGGCTCCCCGGGCATGGAGTTCGGGGACCGCGTCGACCCCTACGACGTGATCCGGTTCGACGCCGCAGGCAACACGTCGGTCTACGAGAGCCGCTGACGCCGTAACCCCGCCGCTCCCGGCACATCACGGACGCAGTCCGAATGGCTTCGTTCATCGCCGCGCTGCTGGCGCCGGTCGCCGGAGTCCTCCTTTACATCTGGCTGCACAATCGCCCGCGCACGATCCGTGTGATCGATTCCGCCGTCGTGTGGATCCTTCTGGCGCTAGTCGCCTATCAGGTCCTCCCACACGCCTGGACCGAGCGTGACATCGCGCCCCTGATCGCGGTCCTGCTTGGAGTCGGCATCCTCTATCTCATCGAGAAGATCTCCCGTTCGCTGGCGCGGCACACGGACGACTTCGCCATCGTCTTGGGCGTGTGTTCGATGGCGGTGCACGCGCTGCTGGAGGGCGGCGCGCTGACGCCGGCCACGGCGAGTGCTCCGCTTGCCGCCGCCGTCATCCTGCATCGGGTCGCCGTGGGGCTACTGATCTGGTGGCTGATCGAGCCTCGGCACGGCGTCGGCCTGGCCATGGCGGGGGTCGGGGCGATCCTCGTGGCGACGACGATCGGGTTCGCGGCGGGCACGGAGATACTCCCGGACGGGCACGCCGCCATCGAACTCTACCAGGCTTTCGTCGCGGGGTCGCTGCTTCACGTCGTGCTCCACCAGGGGCGCCGCGACCACAGGCACGGCTAAGGGCGGCAAGGGCGGCGCGGCCGCCTGCCGGGCCGGCTCACCGCCTCGGCGACGTACGCCACGGACTTCCTCGTCGCCACCCTCGGATCGGGTATCCGCAGGATGCCTCGGGCGCCGTGCCCGCGAGAAAGAGTTCGGGCTGGCCGCGACATCCCCACCCGGCGCGCAGGCCGGTCCGGGGCTCGACCTCGACCCATTCCACGCCGTCGGGGAATCGGAAGTCGGATCCGCCGTCCGGTCCGAGGACCCGGATGAGAAAATCCGTGAAGATCGGCTGGGCGGCACGCGACCCCGACAAGCCCAGGCGCGTTCCGTCGTCGAAGCCCACCCAGACGCCGACGGCCAGTTCCGGCGTGTAGCCGACGAACCAGGCATCGCGCGAGCCGTTCGTGGTCCCGGACTTCGCCGCGATGGGGCCCATGTATCCGGCCGCACGCACGCCGCTCCCGGTGCCGCGCTCCACCACCCCGCGCAGAGCCGACGTCAGCAAGTACGCCTCCGCCGGGCTGATGACGGCCTCACGGCGAAGCTCGGCCGGTCGGATGGCCTCGCCCTCTCGACCCAGGACCGCGCGGGCGGCCCGCGGAGGCGCCCGTCTCCCCTCCGCCGCCAGCACCGCATAGGCCGCCGTCAGCTCGAGGAGCGTCACCTCCGAGGCGCCGAGCGCCAGGCTCGGATAGGGCGCCAGAGGACTTCCGACACCCAGTCGTTGCGCGGTCTCCACGATCCGCTCCGGACCGACGGCGAGTCCCAGGCGGGCGAACGGCACGTTGCGCGACCCTTCGAGCGCGTCGCGCAACCTCACGGGTCCGAGGAACTCGCGATCCGCGTTGGAGGGACGCCACATGCCCGCCGGCGTCTCGAGCGCCAGCGGCTCGTCGCGCAGCGTGGAGGCCAGGGTGAACGGGGCGTCCGCCCGCGGATCGAGCGCGGCCAGCGCCACGATCGGCTTGAAGGCGCTTCCCGGCTGACGCAGCGCGTCCGCGGCGCGATTGAACTGCGACGTGCCGTAGGCGCGTCCGCCGACCATCGCCAGGATGTCGCCGCTTCGCGGGTCGAGGGCCACGAGCGCCGCCTGCAGAGGCCCCGTCTGCTCCGTGAGGCGGGGACGGATGCGCTCGAGCGTGCGGATTCCGTCTGACACGGCCAGCTCCGCCGCTCGCTGTATCTCCGGCTCCAGCGACGACACGACGGTGAGGCCCGCGCCATCCAGACTCAGCGGCCGTGCTCCGGACCCCAGCTCTCGCCGCAGGAAGTCCAGGTACCAGCGGGCGTCGGCGCGCCGCTCCCGCGGAGCGCTGAGGGTCAGACGCATTTCGAGTTCGGCGTCGAGC
Organism: Candidatus Palauibacter australiensis; assembly: GCA_026705295.1. Lineage (NCBI taxonomy): Bacteria > Pseudomonadati > Gemmatimonadota > Gemmatimonadia > Candidatus Palauibacterales > Candidatus Palauibacteraceae > Candidatus Palauibacter > Candidatus Palauibacter australiensis. The sequence goes on along the minus strand of JAPPBA010000159.1, from coordinate 21,806 downwards.
CGGTCCGCTTCGATGTGACCGAGGGCGTGCATCTGCCGCAGGACCATGTCCCGCCGCGACCGGGCCCGCTCCGGGTGCCGGTGCGGGGCGTACATGCTGGGACCGCGAATGATCCCCACCAGCATGGCGGACTGGCCCAGCGTCAACTGGGAGACATCCCGGTCGAAGAAGAACGGCGCCGCTCGACCGAAGCCGTGAATCGCCACGCCCCGATCCTGCCCGAGGTAGATGTGGTTCACATACGCTTCGAGGAGACGCCGCTTGGAGAACCGCCTCTCCAGGGCCACGGCGATGGCCGCCTCGCGGACCTTCCGGAGCAGCGTGCGGTCGGTCGACAGGAAGAGCGTGCGCGCGAGCTGCTGGGTGAGGGTGCTGCCGCCTTCGGCGATCCGCCCCTGGCGCAGGTTCGAGAGCATGGCGCCGGCGATACGGCGGGGATCCAGCGCGCCGTGTTCATGGAAGCGGCGATCCTCCACGGTGAGGAGGGCGTCGATCAGATAATCGGGCACTTCCTCGAGTCGTACCGGGATGCGGTCGCGGCCGTGCTCGCCGGGCACGGCGCCGATGACCTCGGGATCCAGGATGAGCGTCTCGAGGTTCCGCCCGTCCGCGTCCCGAATCGATGTCACCCGACCCGCGCCGGCATATCCGCGGAACCGGACGCGCACCAACCCGCCGGGATCCATGTAACCGCCCAGACGCAGCGCCCGCCGGCCCAGCCTCAGTTCTCCGCCGCGCCACGCGAACTCCCCGCGGTCGGGCGTGCGCTTCGAAACGGAGCGATAACCGGCTCGCGTCAGGTGGCTTGCGACGTGCCGCGGCTCCATGCGGTCGCCGGGACGCAGGACCAGCGGCCGAGCGACGACGCGGGTCGGGGAGACCGCATCGATCGCTTCGAAGTCGCGCACGACCTTCGCCTCGAAGCCCAGATACCCCAGCCAGCCCGCCGCGACGACGCCGGCCAGGATCCCCAGCCTCCGCCAGACTCTTCCCTTGCTTCTCTTGCCTCTCTTGCTCTTCACATGGGCTAAGACGCTCCGGGTCGAAAAAAGGTTCCCGGATCAGTCGGCCGCCCGCATGTGCGTCCCGAAGGTGTCCAGATCGATGTTCGAGCCGGAGAGGACGAGGCCGACCCGACGGCCTTCCAGCCTCTCCCGTAGTGGCCCGCACGCGGCCGCCAGCGGAGCGGCGGAGGCGGGTTCTGCGACCAGCTTCGCGTCGACGAACAACGCTTTCAGGGCGGAGCGGATCGCGTCGTCTTCGACGAGCACGACATCATCCACGTAGCGCTGCACGAGTCCGAAGGTGTACGGCGCCGCGTGAGGGGCGCCGAGGCTGTCCGCGATCGTGTCGATGCGATCGAGCGCCACCGGCTCGCCGGCATCGAGGCTGCGCCGCATGGAGTCGGCGCCGACGGGCTCCACGCCGTAGACCCGGCACGCGGGCGCAAGCTGTTTCACGATGCTCGCCGTGCCGGAGATGAGACCTCCACCCCCGATCGGGACGACGAGCGCCTCTAGGTCGGGGAGCTGTCCCGCGACCTCGAGACCCACGGTCGACGCGCCGAAAACCGTCGCCTCACCCTCGAACGGGTGGATCTCGAGCCGACCCTCTTCCCGGGCCATCTCCTCCATGCGTGCGAATCCGCTCGCCCCGTCGTCCGCGAACTCGATCTGCGCTCCGAAGTTCCGGCAGCGGGCGACGCGGGCCGGGTTGGCGGATGACAGCATGACGACCTTCGCGCTCGTGCCGGCGGCCCGAGCGGCGTAGGCCACGGAAATGGCATGGTTCCCGGCGCTCACGGCCGTGACGCCTCGCCGCAGCGTCTCCGCGTCCGCGCGGAGGACGTTGTTCAGGGCGCCCCGGACCTTGTAGGAGCCGGTACGCTGGAAGAGTTCCAGTTTGAGATGAAGCTCGACTCCCGCGGGCAGCGAGGCGACACCGCGGTCGGGAATCCAGCGTCTCACCGGCGTCCGTTCGATCCAGGGCGCGACCCGCGCGAGCGTCTCTCGGCTCTGCGTCGGCGTCGGGGGCGTGGGGGCGGGGGATTCGGTCATGGGTTGCCGGAGTTGAGGTGGAACGGGGTCGGGGCCGGCGCCGGCCGAGGCCGCCGGGCCGTGTCGGGTCGCCGACTTGACAAGCTAACGGTGCGATGCGATCCTCCGCGCCCATGACGAACACCCATCCGTTTTTCGGCCATTATTACTACCACCGCGTGCGCGGAGGCCGGTGATCGTCTAGCTGTAACCTGAACACAGACTGCGAACGATCGATGCCGGCCCGGGGTGGCCGGCTTTTTTTGTCGCTGCCCTCCCGCCCGGCGTCGGCCTTCCGAGCCGACGACATGAACCGCAACATGAACCACAAAACGACAAGACTCGCCCTGCCCAAGGGGCGGATGCAGTCCGGCGTACTCGAACTGCTGACCGCCGCCGGCGTACGGGTCGATCTCGGGGAGCGCCGTTACCGCCCGGTCATCTCGATCCCCGGTTTCGGCGCCAAACTGCTCAAGCCGCAGAACGTCGTGGAGATGCTGCATGCGGGATCCCGCGATGTGGGATTCGCGGGGGCCGACTGGGTAGCGGAACTGAACGGGTCGCTGGTCGAACTTCTGGACACGGGACTCGACCCCGTGCGCGTCGTGGCGGCCGCTCCGACGCGGATCGCCGGGGCGGGACTGCGGGCCGCCGGCCGCCGCCTCACGGTAGCGTCCGAATACACGCGGCTCTCCTCGCGCTGGATCGAAGATCGGGGACTCGACGCGACACTCGTGCGGTCGTACGGCGCGACGGAGGTGTTCCCGCCGGAGGACGCCGACGTCATCGTCGACAACACCGCGACGGGCGCGACGCTCGACGCCAACGGGCTCGAGATCGTCGACGAACTCATGGCCTCATCGACCCGCCTCTACGCCAACCCGCGGGCGCTCGAAGACCCGCGGCACCGTGAGCGCATCGAGGACCTGGTCGTCGTGCTGAAGTCGGTCGTGGAAGCCCGGCAGCGGGTCATGCTGGAAGTCAACGTGGACGCGGCGAGGCTGGATGGCCTGGTGGCCGTGCTCCCCTGCATGCGCAGGCCGACGGTGTCGCGTCTGCACGGCGAAGAAGGCTACGCCATCCGGGTCGCGGTGCTGCGCGAAGCCCTCCCGGGCCTGATCCCGCGCGTGAAGGCGCGGGGCGGGACCGATCTCGTCGTGACGACGCCGGGACAGATCGTCGCATGAGCGGGGTGGCGGTGGCCGCGCCGCCGAGCGAACGGCTCCGGCTCGATCACAACGAGCGCCTGTTTCCGGCGCCGGAACTCGTGCGTCTCCTCTCGCGGGTGCCGGCGAGTGCCCTGACGCGGTATCCGGAGGCGGACGGCCTGGAGGCGTCCTTCGGCGCGGCCTGGGATCTGGACGCCGACCGCGTCCTGGTCACGGCGGGAGCGGATGACGCGATCGACCGCGTGTGCCGCCGCTGGCTCGCCGGCGGACGGGAGATGGTCACCGTGACCCCCACGTTCGAGATGTTCCCGGCCTTCGCGGCGCTCGCGGGCGGCCGGGTGCGGTCCGTGCCCACGCTCGACGACCCCGCCCCTCTCGGACCGATACTCGACCGGCTCGGGGAACGGACGGGGCTGGTCGCCGTGATCTCGCCGCACAACCCCACGGGAATGGTGGCCCCGGTCGAGCGGATGCTGGCCATCGCCGACAGCCTGCCGGCGAACGCCGTGCTGCTCGCGGATCTCGCCTACGTCGAGTTCGCCGACCGCGACCCGACGCCGGAACTGCTGCAGCGCGACAACGTCCTGGTCGTACGGACGCTCTCCAAGGCGTGGGGTCTCGCGGGGCTTCGAGTGGGTTTCGTGCTGGGCGCTCCCGAGGCGATCGCGGATCTCCGCGCCGGCGGTGCGCCCTTCCCGCTTGCGGGCCCTTCGATCTGGTTGGCGGAGCAAGCGCTGGCACTGGGCGACCGCGTCACCGCGACGTACGTCGCCGCCGTGCGCGACGAGCGCGAAAGGCTCAGCTCGGCGCTGCGCGGGTCGGGGGCGGAGCCCTTCGAGTCGCAGGCGAACTTCGTGCTGGCCTCCACCGACCGGGCGGCCGCCCTGCACCGCGGCTTTCGGCAACGGGGCATCGCCATCCGACGCTTTCCGAACTTCCCGGACCTGGTCCGGATCACGCTTCCGGGGGACGAGGCGACGTTCCGCCATCTCCTCCGTGTGCTCGACTCGACCGTTGGACCCATCTCATGAAGGGGATTGCCATGAACGCCACCTCCGGAGAGAGTCGCTCCGCCACCGCCCGCGTGGGAGAACGGTCCCGGCGCACCCTTGAGACCCGCATCGAAGCCCGGCTGGACCTGGACCGCCGGGGACGCAGCCGCGTCGATACGGGGCTCGCGTTTCTCGATCACATGATCGGCGCCGCGGTCTTTCACGGCGGCATGACGCTGGACCTGCGCGCGCAGGGCGACCTCGACATCGATGACCACCACACGGTGGAAGACTGCGGACTCGTATTCGGTTCGGTCATCCGGGACGCGCTCGGGGACCGGCGGGGGATTCGCCGCTTCGGGTACGCTTATGCGCCTCTCGACGAGGCGCTCGCCCGGGCGGTCGTGGACCTCTCCGGGCGTCCCTTCGCCAGCGTGGACCTGGGCCTCCGGCGCCAGATGCTGGGGACGGTCGCGACCGAGAATCTCCCCCATTTCTTCACCTCGCTCGCGACGGCGGGAGGCCTGACGCTCCACCTGGATGTGATCCGCGGCGACAACGACCACCATCGGGCGGAGGCCGCCTTCAAGGCGTTCGGTCTCGCCCTCGCCGAGGCGGTCGCGGAGCGCTCGGCGGCCGGAGTCCCGAGCACGAAGGGGGTACTCGAATCGGGCGACTTGCCCGCAGCCGACGTGGAAGAGGACTCGGGGGCCGGGGCCCTCGAGACGGTGTCTCGATGAGCGCCGCGCGGATGGCAACGGGTCCGGAAGATGTGGGGATCGTGCCGACGGGCGTGGCAAATCTCGAGGCGGTGGCGGCCGCTTTCCGGCGCCTGGGGAGAACCCCGCGGCTGCTGGATTCCGCCACGGGAATATCGAGGGCCGCTTACGTCGTCCTCCCCGGCGTCGGGTCTTTCGCCGGGGGCATGGCGGAGCTTCGCCGGCGTGGCTGGGCGGAGGCCGTCCGCAGGCGCGTGGAGGAGGGACGGCCGACGCTCGCCGTCTGTCTCGGGCTGCAGCTCCTGTGCGAGGAGAGCGAGGAGGCACCGGGCACCGCCGGGCTCGGGTGCGTACCCGGCCGCGTGGTCCGGCTGGCGGAGAGCTGCCGCATTCCCCAATTGGGCTGGAACCGCGTCGCGGCCCCGGCCGGGACCGTGTTCCTGCGGTCATCCGTCGTCTACTTCGCAAACTCCTACGGGCTCGAAGCGGGTCCCGCGGGCTGGACCGCCGCGATGGGGCGGCACGGAAGTCGCTTCGTGGCGGGGCTGGAGCGCGGCGGAGTCCTCGCCTGCCAGTTCCACCCGGAGCTGTCGGGGAAGGTCGGCGCGGGCCTCCTGAAGCGATGGCTCGAAGAATCGCCGGGCGCGGCGGCCGCGTTCGAACCGCGCGCGCAACGGCTCACGCTCGCGGCGGCATGCTGAACGTTCGCGTCATTCCGTGCCTGGACGTGAGGGACGGCAGGGTCTTCAAGGGCGTCCGTTTCGACAACCTCGCGGATCAGGGCGACCCCGCCCGGCTCGCCCGACGCTACGAGCGCGAGGGGGCGGACGAACTCGTGATCCTCGATGTCTCGGCCACGGCGGAGGGAAGAGTGGCCCGGTTCGAAACGGTGCGCCGGGTGCGTGACGAGATCTCGATTCCGCTGACGGTCGGCGGCGGCGTGCGGACGGCGGAAGACGCGGGCGCCCTGCTGGAGGCGGGGGCGGATCGCGTCGCGGTGAACACCGCGGCCGTCGAGCGGCCGGAACTCCTGTCGGAGATCGCGACCCGGTTCGGGGCCCAGTGCGCGGTCCTGGCCCTCGACGGCGGCGCGACGTCGGACGAGGCGTGTTCGAGCGGCTTCGAGGTTCTTACGCACTCGGGAAGCCGACGCACCGGCCTCGATGCCGCGGATTGGAGCCGCCGGGCGGCGGAACTGGGCGCGGGCGAGATCCTTCTCACGAGCTTCGACCGAGATGGGACGCGAAGCGGCTACGATCTTGCCCTGATCGAGGTGATCCGCGAAGCCGTTCCGGTGCCGATCGTGGCTTCCGGCGGGGGAGCCCATGCGGGTCACATGTGCGCGGCGGTCGAAGCCGGCGCCGACGCGGTCCTGGCGGCGTCGATCTTCCATCAGGGCGACTGGTCCATCGGCAGACTCAAGGATCGACTGCAGCAGCTCGGGGTCGCGGTGCGTCGATGATCATCCCATCCATCGACCTCATGGGCGGCCGCGCCGTGCAGCTTCGGCAGGGCTCGACGCTCGAAATCGACGCCGGCGACCCGCGGCCTCTCGCCGAGAGGTTCGCGGTCGCGGGGGAAGTCGCGATCATCGATCTCGACGCGGCGCTCGGCCGCGGAGACAACGCCACCCTGATCCGCGAGCTGCTCCGGCTCGCGCCGTGCCGGGTGGGCGGCGGTATTCGGTCCCGCGAGGCGGCGCTCGACTGGCTCGACGCGGGTGCGCGGCGCGTGATCCTGGGCACGGCCGCGACGCCCGAGGTTCTGGGCGGACTTCCCGCGGAACGCGTGATCGCGGCGCTCGATGCGCGCGATGGCGAGGTCGTCGTGGAGGGCTGGCGGCGCGGGACGGGCCGCGACGTCCTCGGGCGCATGGAGGAGCTCGACGGCCTCGCGGACGGCTACCTGGTCACCTTCGTGGAGGTCGAAGGCACCCTGGAGGGGATCCCGCTGGATCGCGTAGCCGCCCTCGTCGCGGCCGCCGGATCCGCGCGCGTGACGGTGGCGGGCGGCGTCCGCGAGGTGTCGGAGATCGCGGCGCTGGACCGGATGGGCGCGGACGCGCAGGTGGGGATGGCGATCTACAGCGGGCGCATGGACCTGGGCGACGCCATCTCGGCTCCGCTGAAGTCCGACCGGGCCGACGGGTTGTGGGCGACGCTGGTCGAGGACACGGCCGGGCGCGCGCTCGGGCTCGCATGGTCGAGCGCGGAGAGCGTGCGCACCGCCGTCGCGGAACGGCGCGGCGTCTACCAGAGCCGCTCACGGGGGCTCTGGAGGAAGGGCGAGACCTCCGGCGCCACGCAGGAACTCGTGCGCGTGGCCGCGGACTGCGACCGCGACACGCTGCGTTTCACGGTGCGGCAGCACGGGACCGGCTTCTGTCACACGGGCGCCCCGACCTGTTTCGACGCCGTGGCGTCCGGGAGGTCGGCCGCGCTGCCGTCCCTGTCGGGCATGGATCTGTCCGACCTCGAGACGCGCCTCCGTGAGCGGCTCGCCGACCCGGAGCCGGGCTCGCTGACCGCGCGACTCGCCGGGGACCCCGAACTGTTGCGGGGGAAACTCGTCGAGGAAGCCGGTGAACTGGCGGAGGCCGGATCGAAGGCGGAGGCGGTGGCGGAGTTCGCGGACCTGTACTACTTCGCCCTCACGCGGCTCTTGAAGGCGGGCGGCTCCCTCGAAGACGTACGCCTCGAGCTCGAACGGCGCGCCCTCAAGGTGCGTCGTCGCGCCCCCAGGCCGCCGGGAGGGCCGCCCGGGCGGGCGGCTGCGGCGTCCGCCGCGGCGGCGGGCGCGATCCTGCCGCCGATCGGCCTCGGGGAGGCCGTGCGGGCGGTGCGCCGGCCGGCGCTCGACCCGGCGGCCCTCGAGGTCGCGCGGACGATCCTGAACGATGTCGAGCGGCGCGGAGAGCCGGCGCTCCGCGAGCACGCCGAGCGGCTCGGCGACCTCGAACCGGGCGACGATCTGCTCCTCGATCGGTCGGCGCTCAAGCGCGCGACAGCGGCGCTGCAGGCCGACGACCGCGAGTTGCTGTGCCGCGTGGCGGACCGGATCCGCACGTTCGCGGAGGCCCAGCGGGCATCCGCGACCGACCTCGACACGCCGGTCGCGGGCGGTCGCGGCGGCCATCGGCTCGTGCCCGTCGGAGCGGCCGGCTGCTACGCGCCCGGCGGGCGCTTTCCCCTCCCGTCCTCGGTGCTCATGACCGCCATCCCGGCGAGGGTGGCGGGCGTGGGCGGCGTCTGGGCCGCATCGCCGCGCCCGACCGCCGCGGTCCAGGCCGCGGCGTTCATCGCCGGCGCGGACGGCCTGCTGGCCATCGGGGGCGCACAGGCGATCGGCGCGCTCGCCTTCGGGGTCGGCGGCGTCTCCCGCTGCGAGAAGATCGTGGGGCCGGGCAACCGGTTCGTCACCGCGGCCAAGCGCCTCCTCTACGGCCGGGTCGGCCTCGACACCATCGCCGGCCCATCGGAGCTGCTCGTCGTCGCCTCGCCGGATGCGGCGCCGTCCCGCGTCGCGGCCGACCTGCTCGCCCAGGCCGAGCACGACCCCGACGCCGTCCCGCTCCTGTGCGCCTTCGACGAAGCGACCGTCGACGCCGTCCGCGAAGCGGCCGAGCGGCAGTTGGCCGCGCTGCCGACCGCACCGATCGCGCGCCAGGCCCTGGCGGCCGGCGGCGCCCTCCTCGCGGCCAGCCCCGACGAGGCCGCCGCCATCTGTGACGCGGTGGCCCCGGAGCACCTGCACCTGCACGGGGAACTCGCCGAGTCGCTTGCTCCCCGCGTCCACCGCTACGGATCCCTCTTCCTGGGGGCGGCCACGCCCGAGGCGGCCGGTGACTACGGAGCCGGACCGAACCACACGCTTCCCACATCGGGCGCGGCGGCGTTCGACGCTGGACTCTCGGTGTTCTCGTTCCTGCGGCGACCGACCTGGCTGTCGCTTTCGGCGGAAGATGACGCCTACGAGGAGCTGCTTCGCGACACCGCGGCGCTCGCCCGACTGGAGGGACTTGAAGCGCACGCGCGCTCGGCCGAGCGCCGGCTCACGGCAGCGGCCCGGGAGGATCGCGGTCGGAAGGTCCGCGCCTCGTAAGGTGGTCGAGGGCGCGGTCCACGGCGTCCTTCGTCGAGGCCGTGATTCCGCCCCTTTCGTACTCCTGCACCGCCAGCCGCTCCAGGCGGTCGACGAGCGCATCGACGCCGGGCCGCGGGGACGACGTCAGGGCGCGGACGTGGTCGGTGGCGCCGAACAGGTTGATCCAGTACTCCGTCCGGCGCCCCCACTCCAGAAGCGCGTAGAACTGCCGGCCCGCCCGGGGCCCGACGCCGAGCACGTCGAGGAGGGCGACGAAGAGCGAGATGGGCAGCAGCAACGCATCCCGCAGGCCATCGAGGACCAGTTTCAACTGAAAGACGGCCACGTCGCGCATGAGCGTCCAGCGCGAGGGGACGATTTCGGGATGCAGGGTTGCTCTGGCCGGGAACTCGTTCATCCTGTCTCTCGATCTGTCTCTCGATTTTTTTGGTCCGCGAAATAAACGCCGCGGCTTCGGGTAACCCTCGCGAGGCGAACAGTCACCACAGGTTCACGCAGGTGCCCGCGACCATGGGAGCCATCATTGAACAGCTCGGAGGCAACCGACCGGATGCTCGTTCTTCGCGCGCAGCGCGGCGAGCGTGCGGCCTTCGGCGAACTCGTCACACGATACATGCAACGTGCCTACTATACCGCGCTCGGCCTCGTCGGGAACCACGACGATGCCCTGGACCTCTCTCAGGAGGCCTTCGCCAGGGCGTTCCGCGCGCGCGCCAGGATCGACCCCGAACGTCCCTTCTTCCCCTGGCTGTACCAGATCATCCGACGACTCTGTTTCAACCATACGCGGGATCAGCGGCTGCACCGCCTGAAACTCGAGACGGCGGGCAGCTGGCTTTCGGACACGACGATGGGGCGGCGCCCGCTCAGCCCGGACCAGGCGGTGATGCGATCCGAACTGCGCGAACAGGTCGGCGCAGCCATCGAACGCCTGCCCGAGCGGGAACGGGAGACGCTCGTCCTGCGCGAGTTCGAGGAGCTGCGTTACCGGGAGATCGCCGAGCTGCTGGGAATCCCCATCGGCACGGTGATGTCGCGCCTCTACCGGGCGCGGCGGTCTCTCGCGCGCGAGATGGAGACGGCGGGAACGCGCCCCGACCAGGGGGGAGGTGCGGGCGATGAGTGAGAGAAACGTGCATCCGCCCGGCGACGAGCGCGTGCGCCAGCTGATGATGGCCGAACTGGACCGGGAGATCTCGGGAGAGGGACGGCGCGAACTCGAGTCCGCGCTCGAAGAGAACCCGGGTCTTCGCGACGAACTGGCGTCGTACCAGCGCCTGAAGGAGGTCACCGACACCATGACTCCGCTGAAGCCGCCGGAGGAAACCTGGGACAGCTACTGGGAACACGTCTATCGCCGGCTCGAACGCGGCATCGGCTGGGTCCTGGTCTCGCTGGGAACGATCATCGTGGGGACGTGGGCGCTGTGGACCGCCGTCAGCGAGCTGATTCGGGACACGTCGCTGCCCGCGTACATTCGCTGGAGCATGCTCGCGCTGGTCGCGGGCTTCGTCATCCTGTTCGTTTCCGTGGCGCGCGAGCGCCTGTTCATGCAGAAGAAAGACCCCTACAAGGACGTGGTCCGATGATCATCACCTCCCGAAACGACCTCGCCGGATACCGGATCGTCGAGGAATTCGGCCTCGTCCGCGGCAGCACGATCCGGGCGCGCCACTTGGGCCGCGACATCCTCGCCGGCCTGAAGACCATCGTGGGCGGCGAAATCCAGGAGTACACGAAGATGATGGCCGAAGCGCGGGAACAGGCGGTCGATCGGATGGAGGCCGAGGCGGCGGCGGCCGGCGCGAACGCGATCCTCTGCGTCCGCTTCTCCACCTCCTACATCCTGGGAGGGACCGCCGAGATCGTGGTCTACGGCTCTGCCGTCAGGGTCGAGGAGGCCTGACCGTGGGCCTGAGAATGCTGGTCGCGGCCGGGTGCGTGCTGGCCTCTCCGGCGCTGGCGCAGGAGCCGGATGCGGATCCCGAGGGGAGCGGCGGAGGCGTCGAAGGAAGGTGGGTGGGATCCGTCGTGCTCCCCACGGGTGAGTTGCCCTTCTCGGTCACCTTCGAGCGCGCGGATGGCGTGCTCTCCGCCACGATGGACATCCAGGGAGCGATGGATCTTCCTCTCACTGCCGTGTCGCACGAGAACGACCGCGTGCATTTCGAACTCGAAACCCCGATCGGTCTCGCCGCGTGGGACGGAGCCCTCACGGGTGACGCCATCGAGGGTGATACTATCGAGGGCGAATTCACCCAGGGCGTCGTGACCGCCACGTTCTCCGTGTCGCGGGCCGATCTTCCTGAAGCGGAGGCGGAAGAGCCGGTGCCCTACCGCGAGGAGGAAGTCTCGTTCGAGAACGGCGACGTGCACCTCGAAGGCACGCTGACGCTGCCGGAAGGGACGGGACCGTTCCCGGGCGTGGTCCTGATCACGGGCTCGGGACCCCAGGACCGGGATGAGATCGTGGCCGGATTCGCCGTCTTCCGCCTCCTCTCGGATCACCTCACCCGACAGGGCATCGCCGTCCTCCGCTACGACGACCGCGGCGTCGGCGGCTCGACGGGCAGCGTCTCTTCCTCGACCTCGTCCGATTTCGCCGGGGACGCGCTGGCGGGGCTCGCGCGGCTCTCGGTGCACCCGGAGGTCGATCCCGCGCGCGTCGGCCTGGCGGGGCACAGCGAGGGAGCCATCGTGGCGCCCATTGCGGCCTCACGCTCGGACGCCGTCCGCTTCGCCGTGCTGCTGGCCGGTTCGACCGTGCCCGGCACCGAGATCCTGTACGAGCAGTCCGCGGCCATTCAGCGCGCGAGCGGCGTGCCCGAGGACCGCATCGAGTGGAATACCGACTTCCAGCGCCGTCTGTTCGCGGCCCTTGAAGCGGGGGAAGACCTCGAGGCGTATCGGGAGGAGCTGGGGGCCGCCATCCGCGAGGGCATCGAGACCCTGCCCGAGGCGCAGCGCGCGACGATCTCCGACGTCGACGCCTACGTGCAGGGCCAGATCGACGCGCAGATCGACCGCGTCGAGACCCCGTGGTTCCGCTACTTTCTCACGTACGATCCGACCGAAGGTCTCCGGGGCACGCGCGTGCCGGTGCTCGCGCTCTTCGGTGGGCTCGACCTGCAGGTGCTCCCCGACCAGAACCGCCCGCCGCTGGAGGAGGCGCTGGCCGGGAACCCGGACGTGACGGTCGAGGTGCTCCCGCGCGCCAATCACCTCTTCCAGGCCGCGACGACCGGATCCCCGGCCGAGTACGCGCTGCTCGAGAAGCGTTTCGTCGACGGCTTCCTCGACACGATCTCCGACTGGATCCTCGCCCGCTTCGGCAGCTGACGGTTCGGAGCTACTGCTGTCGCAACCCGTTCATCCGCCGGGCCAAAGGGCGGCCCGCTGCCGGAAGACGGACGGGTTGGCGAGCCAATCCGCGAAGCCTGTGCGGCGTTCGTCGGTCAGCCAGTCGATTCGGGCATCTACGCAGGCCAACAGATCGCGGTCCTCCGCATCCAGCGTGAACCCCCCGAACTCGACGAGAGAGTCCCGGCCGGCCACGACGAACGCTCCGCCCGAGGTGTGCGCGGCCTCGCCGCCACGGATCTCCCCGCTGGCCACGGCGTCGATGCGTCCGTCGCGCAGGGCGTCGAACAATTCCGTCTCGCCCGACTCCCGGCCGAGGTACACCACCTCGGGCATGTCATCGGATGGGGGGTGAAGGCGGGTCCGGCCCTGCAGGACGGGCGATGCCATGGCGGGCGTGATCGTATACGTGCCCGTACCGTCCGCCACGACGGTGCCGGCGGGCGTCTCCACGCGCGTCCCCGCTCGAAGCACGCCGGAACCGTCCACGATTCCCGTGATCTGGAGCAGCCGCGCCTCTCCCGTCGTCCCCGGGAGAACGCCCACGCGCACCGCGCTCGTGAGCGCGTCGTAGGAGGAGAGCCGCGCGGCGTCCTCGCTGCGCACGAGCAGCGACTGGCGGAACGTGATGTGGCCGGACGTAAACGCCACCGCCGGCGTGCCGGCATCGTCGACCGTCCGCGACTCGAGAATCGTGATGCCGCCGCCGGCCATGTCGAAGCTGGACGTCGAGGGCAGGAGCCAGATTCCGGGCCAGTCTGCGATCGGGCGGCGTACGAATGAGAACCCCGTGCCGGGCATGGCTTCGAGCGCGCTGAGGAGGTCGGCCTCGTAGCCCATGTGCCGACTGAACCCGGGCGAGTTCGGGTCCTCGTCCGCGCTGTAGCTGACGGGCGGATAGAAGGCGTAGAACGCCACCGTGAGCGGAGCGTCGCCGCACGCCGCCGACGGCTGCGGCTCCACGGTGTCCCCGCAGCCCGCACCGGCGAGAGCGAGCCCGGCCAGAAGCGGCCGCTTCGCCATTGGCACCGTCGCCTTGAACTTCACCGGAATACGCCTCCCAGCGCTCGGGCCTTCGGCGAGACCGCGTTTTCGACATGTGTTCGAAGAGGGTATTCTTGGAGAGTAGGCTCCCGCCAGAGACCGACGTCCCGTGCCCCTGGCGGCCGACGACGACGAGCGCCGGAGAGGTCCGATTCGAGGAGACTCAGCCGCCATGTATGCACCATATGCCCGCACTATCACCGGACTCATCGTCTCCATCCTCTTTCTCATGGCCATCGTCGGGGGCGCCCCGGCCGGGGCGGCGGCCCAGGTGCCGGGTGACGACGTGCGGCGCCTGGCCGAACATCCCGCGGTGCGGAGCGCCTTCGAGATCATCGAGGAACTCGAACCGACGACGATCCGCGAACTCATCGAACTCACCGAAGTTCCGGCGCCCCCCTTCATGGAAGACGAGCGCGCCCGGGTCTACGCGCAGTGGCTCCGCGAGGCCGGGGCCGACTCCGTGTTCATCGACGAGGAGGGCAACGCGATCGGGATCCGATACGGCCGGGGCGGCGCGCGGGGATCGACGCCGGAGGGGGAGCGGCGGACGGTGGCGCTGTCGGGACACCTGGACACGGTGTTCCCGGCGGACGTCGACGTGACGGTCACGCAGCGCGGGGACACGCTCTTCGCCCCCGGCATCGGCGACGACACGCGCGGCCTCATCGCGGTCCTAACCGTGCTGCGGGCGCTCGAGGCCGCCGGCATCGAGACCGAGGCGGACGTTCAGTTCATCGGGACGGTCGGAGAGGAAGGGCTCGGCGACCTGCGCGGGATGAAGTACCTGTTTCGCGAGGGCGCGGACCCCATCCACACCTGGATCGACATCGACGGCACGGGACTGGGCCGGATCGTGAACAAGGGGCTCGGCTCCCATCGCTTCCGCGTGACGTTCCGGGGCCCCGGCGGGCACTCCTGGGGCGCTTTCGGGCTGGCCAGCCCCGCCCATGCGCTGGGCCGCGGGATCCGTCATTTCCAGGATGTGGCCGACACCCTCACGCGATCGGGCCCGCGCACGAGCTATAACGTGGGGCGGCTCGGTGGCGGTACCTCGGTCAACGCGATTCCGTTCGAGGCCTGGATGGAAGTGGACATGCGCTCGGAGAGCGAGGAGAGCCTCGCGCGCATCGACGCCGCCTTCCGGGATGCGATGGGCCGGGCGCTGGCGGAGGAGAACGCCCTGCGCCGGGCGGGACCCGAGATCGAACTCGAACTGGACCAGATCGGAGACCGTCCCTCCGGAGAGGTCGCCGACGACCATCCCCTTGTCGAGCGGGCCATCGCGGTCATGCCCCTGTTCGGGGCGGTGCCCGCGCTGACCCGTTCGTCGACGGACTCGAACATCCCGATCTCCCTCGGCATCCCCGCGGTGACGATCGGGAGCGGCGGCATGGGGAGCGGGGCCCACTCGCCCGGCGAATGGTGGATCAACCGTGACGGCCACCTCGGGATCCAGGCGAACCTCCTCCTGCTGGTCAGCGAGGCGGGGCTGGCCGAGCCCATCCCCTGAAGACTCTACTCCGCTGAAGACTCCAAGGGCCGGGTTCGGCCTCCACACGGCGGCGGCGGTCGTCGTCGCCAACATGATCGGGACCGGCGTCTTCACGAGCCTCGGGTTCCAGCTCGAGTCTCTGAGATCCGGGTTCGCCCTCCTCATGCTGTGGGTCGTGGGCGGGGTCGCGGCCGTGTGCGGCGCCCTCACCTACGCCGAACTGGGGTCGACGATCCGGCGCTCGGGCGGCGAATACACCTTCCTCTCGCACATCTACCATCCCGCGGCCGGCTTCGTATCGGGCTGGATCTCGGCCACGATCGGGTTCGCGGCCCCCACGGCGCTGGCCGCGATCACGTTCGGGACCTACCTCTCGTCCGTCTTTCCGGCGCTGCCCGCCCGGTGGCTCGCCGTCGGGCTCGTCGTGCTGCTCTCGATCGTCCATGGCCGCACGCACCGCACCTCGGGCGGCTTTCAGCGCTGGTCGACGACGGCCAAGGTGGCGTTGATCCTCGCCTTCGTCGCGGCCGGGCTGTCCCTCGTCGCGAACCCCCGGGACGTCGGGGTGCGCCCCTCGGCGGAGGGCGTCTCGAGTGTGTTCTCCGCCGGGTTCGCCGTGTCGCTCATCTTCGTGTCGTACTCGTATTCGGGCTGGAACGCGGCGACGTACGTGACGGGCGAACTCCGCGACCCGCGGCGGACGCTCCCCCGCGCGCTGGCGGCGGGGACGCTGCTCGTGATGCTGCTCTACGTCGGACTCAACTACGTTTTTCTGCGGGCCGCCCCCGCGGAGGAAATGGTGGGACGGCTCGAGGTCGGTTACATCGCGGCGGGGTACATCTTCGGGCCGGTCGGGGCCGATCTTATGGGGATCACGCTCGCGCTCCTCCTCGTCTCCACCGTGAGCGCCATGGTGCTCGCGGGCCCGCGCGTCCTGCACGCGATCGGCGAGGACTACCCGACCTTCCGATTCCTGAGTTCGATCAACGCGCGCGGGACGCCGGGCGTGGCCATCTTCACGCAGGCCGCGATCAGCCTCCTCTTCATCCTCACGGAATCGTTCGAGACGATCCTCGTCTTCTCGGGCTTCACGATGGGCCTCAACACGTTCCTGGCGGCGGGCGGGGTGTTCCTCCTGCGCCGGCGGCAAGCTGCGGGCGGGACCGCAGACCGGAGCGCGGACGGTCGGGGGGACGGGGCCGCTGGACCCGAGGCGGGCGATCCGTACCGGACCTGGGGCTACCCGGTTACGCCGCTCGTCTTCCTGGCGGTGACAGGGTGGACGCTGGCCTACATCCTGCGCGACCGACCGCTCGAAGCGGGGCTGGGACTGGGGCTGATCGCGGTCGGCCTCGCCATCTACGCCGTCACGCGGGCGCGCGATCGACGGACCCGCGCTTGACCGCGCGCGCCGCTTCCGACGTGTCGGCCGGCTCCGCCGGGTCCACCGCCCCCACCAGAGACTTGCTGCTGGCGTTCGCCGCGGTGTACCTGGTGTGGGGATCGACCTACCTCGCCATCCGCTTCGGCGTCGAGACGATCCCTCCCTTCCTTCTCGGGGGAACGCGCTTCCTCGCGGCAGGCGTGATTCTCGCGGTCGTGTCCCGCCGTCGGGGCGCGCCGGTCCCGAAGCGTGCCGAATGGCGGGCCGCCACCGTATCGGGCGTGTTCATGGTCGTCGGCGGCAACGGACTCGTGTGCTGGGCGGCGCAGTACGTGCCCTCGGGGCTCACGGCCCTGCTCGTGGCCACGGTGCCGCTGTGGCTGGTCGCGATCGCGCGCCTGGGACCGGACCGCGAGGCGACGAGTCCGCTGGAGGTCGCGGGGCTTGTCCTGGGCCTGGGCGGCGTCGTGCTCCTCGTGAGCAGTTCCGGGGCGGACATCGGGATCCGGGGAGCGGGCGCGAACCAGGTGGTGGCGGGGGCTCTCATCGTCGTGGGAGCGTCCGTCTGCTGGGCGATCGGCTCCATGTACAACCGGCGGGCCGCGCTGCCGCAGCCGCCGCTCTACGGTACCGCGCTCACGATGGCGGCCGGAGGTCTGATCCTCGTGCTGATCGGATTGGCGGCGGGAGAGTTCGGCCGCCTGTCGCTCGGCGACGTGTCCCTGCGGTCGTGGCTGTCGCTGATCTACCTGGCCGCCATGGGGTCGATCGTCGCCTTCTCGGCCTACATGTGGCTCCTGCGCAACGTCCGGCCCGCGGCGGCCGGGACGTACGCCTACGTCAATCCGGTGGTGGCGCTGTTCCTGGGCTGGTGGCTGGCGGACGAGGCGTTCACGCTGCCGATGCTGGCGGGCACGGTGATCATCGTGGCGGGCGTGGTGCTGGTACAGCGGGGGCGGGCGCCGAAGGGCGGCCCAAGGCCGGCAACCGTGCGGGCACCGGCCTCGAGGTAGCCGCCCCGCGCGGTCAGAGGGAGAGCGGAGGTCGGCGCCGCTGCTGAAGTTCGGCCAGGTATTCCCGGTACTTCTCCAGCTGCTCGTCGCTCAACACTTCGGCCAGCAGGGTTACCGTCTCCTGCTGGAGTTCCTGCATGGCCTGCATCATCGCGCTCCGGTCCCCCGAGCCCCGCATGCCCTGGAGACGCTCGCGGCGGCTCTCCGCCTGGGTCTCGAGGATCTCGCGGACCTTCACGACCTGTTCCTCGTCCAGGGTGAGCCGTTCCGTAAGGGCCGTCATCTGGTCGTCGAGGTTCATGCCGAAGCCGCGCGCTCCCCGCTGAGCCTGTGCCTCCAGCGGCGCCGCGGCCGCGAGTGCGACCATCACGAGGGCGAACGCCCCGATCATCTTTCTCATCGATATCCTCCGTTTCCCGCGTGCTTCCGTGCCGTTCCCGCGCCCGTTGCGCCGCCTGTTCCCCTGCCCGCTTCCCCCCGCTTCAAGCGCGGCCTCTTCACTGGAGACGACACGGAGCCCGACGGAAACGTTATGGGCCCTTGCGCCGCACACTTCGGATGCGCTCAGCTATGAAGTCTACGAAGTCGTGGCGAACATTCGGCCGACGCTATAAGACGTGGGGACTCGCATGGGGGGTCGCATGAAGATGCTGTCGAGGATTCGTCATCGGTTCCGGGCCCGTGCGTCGGCGGGCGGTATCCTGCTGGTCTCCGCGTGCGTCGCCGGGTGCGGGGACACACACACCGTGGCCGAGGAGGACGAGGCGGCCCACGAGCGCTCGCACATTGCGGGAATGGCCGCACACCACATCTGCTCCGGCGTCTTCGTCGTGGGCCGGGACTACGAGCGTTCCGTCGAGGAGGTCGTGGCGCAGGACATCCGGCGCTTCGAACTGTTCAACTGGCAGGACGATTTCGAGTACGACGTGAACTTCGAGACGCGCACCGCCTCCGTCTCGGGAGAGGACTTCGTCACGCGCTCCGCCGAGTACAACGGCGACCAGGGCTGCACGATCCTGCCGGTCGACCTTGAGAACGTGACGTACGAGCCGCAGGTGGTCGAGCGGCTCAGCCCGGACCCGGCGGCGACGGCCTGGCCGACCGGCGATGTCGGCGCGTACCACGACCCCCCGCCGCCGGAGGTCGACATGGCGGCGCTTGAGGCGGCCCTCGACTGGACGATGGCCCAGACCGAGCACAACACGCGCGCGCTCGTCGTCATCTACGCGGGGAAGATCCTCGGGGAGCGCTATGCGCCCGGCTTCACGCGCAACACGCCCCAGATCTCGTGGTCCCAGGGGAAGAGCATCGCGAGCGCGCTCGTCGGCGCGGCGATCCAAGCGGGTCACCTCGACGCCGGACTCGACGACCCGGTGCCCGTGCCCGAGTGGCACGGGGAGGACGACCCCCGCCGGGGGATCCGCATCCGGGACATCTTGAACATGAGTTCGGGCCTCGACTTCCTGAACCTCGGCCTGACGGACTCGCTGTCGTGGACGCACACGAACGAACACTTCCGGATCTACTTCGAGGGGATCGACGTGTTCGAGCACGCCATCGACCAGCCGATGGACACGCTGCCGGGCGCCGTCTTCCGCTACCGGAACTCCGACCCGCTCACCGCCAACCACATCGTGCGCGAGGCGGTCGAGGCGCGCGGCGAGGACTGGCTCACCTACCCCCAGCGCATCCTGTTCGACCGCATCGGGGCGAGGAACTACGTCCTCGAGACCGACGCCTGGGGCAACTTCATCATCACCGGCTACGACTACGGGAGCGCGTGGGACTGGGCGCGGTTCGGTCTCCTCCACCTGTGGGACGGCGTGTGGCCGACGCCCGATGGCGGAAGCGACCGCATCCTGCCCGAGGGCTGGGCGGAGTTCGTCAGCACGCCCGCACCGGGCGCCGAAGCGCTGGAGTACGGCGGGCTGTTCTGGCTCAATCGCGGCGGCTCGCTTCCCCGCGCGCCGGAGGACGCCTACTGGGCCGCGGGATTCATGGGGCAGTACACCGCCATCATTCCGTCCTACGATCTGGTGATCGTCCGGCTGGGGCCGAGCCCCGGAAACACCGGTGCCTATCTTTCGGACATCATCGGCGAGGTGACGGCGGCGATCGACCGCTAGCAGCTTGAGCCGCCGTCGCCAACGGAGGGTCGCATGAGTACTCGTACGGAGAGTCGTCTCCCCACCGGGCTCCTGATCGCCGCGGGCGTCGCCCTGCTGTCGGCGGGCTGCGCGCCGGAGTCGGTGGAACCCGGGGAAGCGGTGGAAGTGGAAGATGAGGCCCACATCCGCGGGCACATCGCCGGGCGGGTGGCGCACCACCTTTGCGCCGGCGTTTTCGTCGTGGGCCGGGACTACGAGCGCACGGTGGAGGAGGTCGTTGCGCAGGATCTCGAACCGTTCGATGAGTTGCGGGATGATTTCCAGTACCGCGTGGACCTCGAGACGCGCACGGCCTCGGTGACGGGAGAAGGTTTCGGCTCACGCTCCGCCGAATACAACGGAGATCAGGGATGCACCATCTTGCCGATCGGGGTCGAGGACGTGGCCTTCGAGCCGACGGTCGTCGAGCGTCGGACGCCGGATCCCGAGATGACCGCCTGGCCGACTGGCAATGCAGGGGCACACCACGATCCGCCCCCCGCGGAAGTGGACATGGCCGCGCTGGATGCGGCGCTCGATTGGGCGATGGCCCAAACCGAGCATCACACGCGCGCGGTGGTGGTCGTCTATGCCGGGAAGATCCTCGGCGAACGCTACGCCGGCGGCTTCGGGCGCAACACGCCGCAGATCTCCTGGTCCCAGGGCAAGAGCATTGCGGCCGCTCTCATGGGCGCGGCGATCCAGGCCGGTCATCTGGACATCGGCCTGGACGACCCGGCGCCCGTCCCGGAGTGGCAGGGAGAGGACGATCCGCGCCGGGAGATCCGCATCCGCGACCTCCTCAACATGAGTTCGGGGCTCGACTTCCTGAACCTGGGCTCCGATGACGAGCGCTCCCGGACGCACGCCAACGAGCACGGCCGGATCTACTTCGAGGGCATCGACGTGTTCGAGCACGCCATCGACCAGCCGATGGACACCCTGCCGGGCGCCATCTTCCGCTACCGGAACTCGGATCCGCTCACCGTGGCGCGCATCGTGCGGCAGGCCGTCGAGGCGCGCGGCGACGACTGGCTGACCTATCCCCAGCGCATCCTGTTCGACCGCATCGGGGCGAGGGACTACGTCCTCGAGACGGATGCGTGGGGGAACTTCATCATCACCGGCTACGACTACGGGAGCGCGTGGGACTGGGCGAGGTTCGGCCTCCTCCACCTGTGGGACGGCGTGTGGCCGACGCCGGATGGCGGGTCCGACCGCATCCTCCCGGAGGGGTGGGTGGGCTTCGTGAGCACGCCGGCTCCAGGCGCGGAACTCCTCAACTACGGCGGGCTGTTCTGGGTCAATCGCGGCGGGTCGCATCCGGGCGCCCCGGAAGACGCGTACTGGGCGCTCGGGGCGATGGGACAGTACACCGCCATCATCCCTTCGTACGACCTGGTGATCGTCCGGCTGGGACCGAGCCCCGGCGACTACAGCGCGTACATGTCCGACATCATGGGCAGGGTAACGGCGGCCATCGACCGTTAGCAGCCGAGGGGGGAGACATGCGCACTCAGCAACCATCGTGGATCCTGCCGGTACTCGCGGCGATCCTCTTGTCCTCCGCCTGCCGGCCGGAGCAGGGAGGGCAAGACGAGGCATCCCAGGTGGCCGCCGCCGGTGAGGCCGACATCTCAGATGCGGCACATGTGCGGGGGCACATCGCCGGGATGGCGGCCCACCACATCTGCGCCGGCGTCTTCGTTGTGGGGCGAGACTACCAGCGCCCGGTCGAGGAGGTCGTGGCGCAGGACATCCGGCGGTTCGACCACTTCAAGTGGCAGGACGACTTCGAATATGCCGTGAACTTCGAGACGAGCACGGCCTCGGTCTCCGGGCCGGATTTCGGCACGCAATCCGCAGAGTACAACGGCGACCAGGGCTGCACCGTCCTTCCCGCGGGATTCGACGATGTCGCGTTCGTGCCGGTGGTGGTCGAACGACTCAACCCCGATCCGGTGGTGACCGCCTGGCCGACGGGCGACGTCGGCGCATATCACGATCCGGCGCCCGCGGAGGTCGACATGGCCGCGCTAGAGGCCGCCCTCGACTGGACGATGGCCCAGACCGAGCACAATACGCGCGCGCTGGTGGTCGTCTACGCCGGCAAGATCCTGGGCGAGCGCTATGCCCCAGGCTTCACGCGCAACACGCCGCAGCTCTCATGGTCCCAGGGCAAGAGCATTGCGAGCACCCTCGTGGGCGCGGCGATCGAAGCCGGCCATCTCGACGTCGGACTCGACGACCCGGCGCCCGTGCCCGAATGGCAGGGGGAGAAGGATCCGCGCCGCGAGATCCGCCTCCGGGACATCCTGACCATGAGTTCGGGGCTCGACTTCG
>JAPPBA010000158.1 GCA_026705295.1 Candidatus Palauibacter australiensis | reverse complement strand
GCACCGCGGGCGACCGCGCGCCCTCGGCGGTGCCCGCCGTCGATGCCGAGGCCGGAGCGCTGGCGCTCCTCGAGGGCGTCACCCCGGAGACGGCCACGGCCGCGCTGTACGACGGGAGGGTCCTGGACGACGCCCGGCTCGACGCGCTGGACCTGCTGGGCAACGCGAACGGAAGCTACGACCTCGGCGACCTGCTGGCGTGGATCGCGCACTGCCGGAGGGACGCGGCGCACTGCGGCGGAACGGGGACCTCGACGGACGGCGGTTCCGGACCGGCGGCCGGACTGGTGCCGCTGGGCGCGGGGTTTGCGATCCGGCGGCGGGGACGGAGGCGGCGGGGACGGGCACGGAAGCGCGAACGAACGGCGGGCCGCCGCGCGGCGCGGCGGCCGCGGATCACGGTGCTGGCGCTGGCCCTTGCCGCGGCGGTCTGGGGCTGCGACGCGGGCCGGCCGGGCAGTCCGACCGAGCCCACCGCGCCAACGGGGCCGGGACTGCTGGAGGTCCGGGTCGCGGTGCCGGCCGGAGCGCGCGCCGCCGGGGCGATGCTGGTCTTCGAGGGTCCGGGCATCGACTCGGTCGAGCCGTCGGCCCCCGGGTTGGAGCTGGTCCATTTCGGCGGAGCCCCGGCCCGGAGGGAGGTGATCGTCGCCGGCGAACTGGCCACCGGGACGCTCCTGCGGATCGGCGTGCCCGATACCGGCAACCGTGCGCGGTACCGGGTCGCGGTCGTTCAGGTGGCGGGCGGCGACTACGAGCTCATGGACCCGGCCGATTTCGAGGTCGCCCTCGCGCGCTGACGAAGCCGCCGAGCGATCTCCGAAGAGGGGCGGTGGTCGTCGATCCCAGGCAATCCCGGAGGCCGTAACTTCTCCGAGAACGCTCCGGCTCAGCCCCCGTCTTCAGATGCAGGCGTCATGGTCCCGTGACCCGAGTGCTCATGGCGTGCGGCGCGAGCTGCCATCGGCGTTGAGGACGATGCATCCCTCGCCCTCGGGCACGGGATCGAAGGCCTTTGGGAGTTGCGACACGCCGGTGATCGTGCGGACGACGGCGAAGGCGGCGACCCCCGCCGATGGAAACGCTTCCGCGATTCGGCGAACGCACGCGTGAAGCGTAGCGCCGGTGGTGATTACGTCGTCCACGACCGTGATCCGGTAGAGGTGATCGAATCCAAGAACAGGCGGTTCGGATAGGGCGACCGTCGAGTAATGACGCTCCTCCGTGGGCCGAGCACCTCGGGACCAAGCGGACTTCGGCACCTTTTCCAGCCGGTGAAGCCATTCCCTACGTCTTCCAAGCCCTTCCGCTTCCATTGACCGCACCAGTTCGACGGTCGTGGACCGCGGCTCGCCTCCCTTCACCCGAGGGGCGTGGCCGGGTGCGGGCACGAGAGCGACGCCGGAGCCGAAGTACGTCGGGAAAAGGTGCCGGCCGTGATCCGATGCCATCCACGACGCGATGCTCTTGATTCTCTTGGGATCGGAGAACTTCAGATCCATGACGAGCTCCCAACCTTGGCGCGTCATAGCCGTGTCGCCGGGGCGGGGCCGACCGGGACGGTACGCAGCCACCGATCCGAACGGAACACCTTCAGAACGGTAGGTCATCCGCACGCGCCGCTGATCCGACGCATCGGGAAGGGAGATCGTCGAGCACCAGCGGGAGCGTCCTTGCATCGAAGCTGAAGGCCCCGTATCGGATCATCTCGTCGGCCCAGCCGGGCGACTGTCTTGCGAGCGATCGTTTGGGAAAGAGTACGGGCCGCCCGAGCCTGATCGCCTCCCATCCCTGGTGTCTCGTCCCGCTGTTGGTGGCCGCCTCGACGATCAGCGTGGCGTCGGACAGAAGAGCCATGGTCTTGTTGCGCAGAGGGAAGTTCGACCGGTGCGTGGGCTGACCGGGCGGAAACTGCGACACCAGCAGATGCCGCTCCCCGATCGCGTCTTGGAGGCTCCGGTTTCGCGGCACCGCGTACTGATCCAGCGATGTGCCCAGGACGCCCACCGTCCTGCCGCCGTTGGACATCGACGTCTCGTGGGCCACGGTGTCGATCCCCAACGCCAGCCCGCTCACCACCGTGACACCGTGCGACACCAGCATCTCGGTAATGCGCCGCGCCAATTCCAGGCCCTCGGACGACGCCCGCCGGGATCCCACCACGGCGATTCGTGGGCCGCCCTCCAGCAGCGACGCATCGCCCTGCAGGAAGAGCTTGCGCGGGGCGGCTTTCAACTCGAACTCATTGAGAGGTCCGAGCACATCGTCGGGTACCACGGTTCTTGGCTGTCTCACTTTCACCGCTCCCGGTTCATGCTCCGCTCGCTGCTGCATCTGCTCGGTTGCTTTCTCCGCGTCAGGAGTCGATGACGCAATATAGCGACCTCCCGCTCGCACCGATAAACGGCGAGACGCCCGCCACCGCTACAACCGTTTCGAGACCCAGACCGCCCGCCCGACGACACGGACATCCTCGGCGAGGCACTCGTGGCTGTCGTACGTCGGGTTTAGGGACCTGAGCACGACCCTGGGCGGGTCGGAGAGCGGCACGTGCTCGATCCGCTTCGCGACGAGTCCCATGCCGTCCCAGATGACGAAGATCCCCGGCGGCACCGGCACCGTCCGGCTTACGTCGATCAGGACGCGGTCGCCGCTCGCGAGGACCGGCTCCATCGAGTCCCCGTCCACCGGAATCATCCACAGGTCGCCGGGCTCGGCCCGCAGCTCGTGGCGGATGAGCGGATCGGCGAACAGCCAGGCCTCGTTCGCTTCCTCCAGATCGCCACTCCAAGCTCCGGCGGCAGCCGCCCGCCGGACATCGGCCTCCGGCACGGCGCTGTAGCCCTTCGGGGCGGAATAGGGTCCGGAAGCGGGCGGCGGTTTGGCACGCACCGCACGCCGGACTTTCCGGTCGGGCCGGAGCAGGTCGGGCCTGCACCCCAGATGCTCGGCAAGGATCTCGCGGTCATCCTCAGCCAAAGCCTTCGGCGTGCCCCGTTTGATGAACTGGTGCAGGTAGGCGGCGTTCCGCCCCATGGCGAGCGAAGCGGTTCGCAGGTTCGAGCCGTTCGCAGCCAGTAGCTGGAGCAGCCGTTTGCGCACCGGGTCCAGTGCCTTGTCGTGCTCTCGCTGCGTCATGGTGTGGGAGTCTACCTGCATTTCCTGCCCGGTACAACCCACGACCTCGGCACGGCGGTACACCGGCCAGTCCACCGCCGATTTGGGGGCACGGGAGCGCGACTGGCGACGGCAGCCAACGGGTTTACCCCACCGCTGGAACGCTCAGGAACACTCTGGAATGTCGGGTTTTTCCTACCAGTTGACCCCCTTGCGAACAGCGTTTCAACGTTTGTGGCATGAAGACGCTGGAAGGGCACTTCAGGTCGCGCTTGGACGCGTTCATCGAGAGCACGGGCATGCCCCTGTCCACGCTCGGGCGCAGGGCGATCGGCGACCCGAACCTGATGCGCGAGATCGGGAGGGGCCGCTCGCCGACGCTGCGGACGGCCGACCGGATTCTGGCGTACACGACCACCTACGAGCGGGAGCGGCATCGCGCGCGGTATCCGCCGCCGCGGCGGCCCCGGAAGCGGAAAAAACCGCGAGCGAAACGAACGAGGAGATCTGGAACGATGACCGCAAGCCCGAAGGACCCGCGCACTACTTCGCCCGTGCGCTTGCTGCGCCGGCCGGAGGTCGAGGCTCGCACCGGCCTGTCGCGGAGCTCGATCTACGCGCGGATGGCGGAGGGGACCTTCCCCCGCCCGGTCCGGCTGGGCAAGTACGGCGTGGCCTGGATCGAGGCGGAGATCGACGAGTGGGTCCGCAACCGGATCTCGGCGGGCAGGACGGCGGAGAGCCCGTCGTCCACGAACCAACAAGGAAAGGACGAAGAACGATGAGAACGTTGCTAACAACGATGCGGGGAGCCGCGTGGGCCGTGCTGCTCATGCTGACGCCCAGCGCGGTTCACGCCCAGGGCACGAGTCCGTGGGTGGACGCGGTGAACGAGCTACAGACGCAGTTCACGGGACCGATCGCGCGGGGTTTGTCGCTGATCGCGATCGTGGTGGGCGGGCTGATGTTCGCGTTCGGCGAGGGCGGGAGCAAGCGCACGCTGGCGGGCATCATCTTCGGGATCGGGATGGCCGTGGGCGCGGTGAACTTCCTCGGCTGGCTGTTCTGATGCAGGGCCTCACGCGCTGGGCAGGCTACGGCGCACTCAACCGTCCGCTGACGGTGCTGGGCGTGGAGCGGCGGCTGTTCCTGCTGGGGGCGACGCTCGCCGTCGCAGTGTGGAACGCGACGGCCTCGCTGGTGGCGGGCGGCATGGTGTTCGCTGGCTGCTACGGCGCGGGCTGGCTGGCTGGCCGGAGGGATCCGGCCATGCTCGCGGTGCTACGGGCGGCGGCGCGCCATCCGGCGCGGTGCGATCCGGGCAAGTGGACGGACGAGCCGTGGCATCTCCGCATCCGGACGGACTCGAAGTGAGAGTCGCGGAGGAACGCCGGGCCTACGAGGCGGCGGGCTCGCTGGCCGAGGAGTTGCCCTACTGGGGCTGGCTGGAAGACGGCCGCACCTGCCTGACCCGTTCGGGCGAGTTGATCGCGGCGGGGCGGATCCGGCCCGCCGCGGTGGACGGCCGCGCGCCCGAACAGATCGACCGCGTGCTCGGGCTCTGGCAGCGGCTGTTGTCAGGGCTCGGTTCCGACACGCGCCTCCAGTTCCACATGCTCCGGCGTCCCAGCCTCGCCGAGGGTCCGGACGACGGCGGTTCGGACATCGCGTCCCTGTCGGGCCGCAAGCGAAGCGCGTTCCTCGCCGGGCGCGTCCAGCGGCTCGACGCCTTCGTAGTCTGGTCGCACGACCCGGGCCTCCGCCCGGCGGGCGGGGGTTCCGGGCCGGGACCGCTGTCGCGGTTCAAGCGGTTGGGCAAGCGCGGCGGCAAGACGGCAACGGCCTACCTGGCCTCGGAGATCGAGGCGGCAGCGGGCCGGTTCAGGGCGATGATCGACGCTGGCCGCTCGCTGGTGGCCGAGCACACGCCCGTCGAGATGCTTGGAGCCCTTGAGGCTTCCCGGCTTCTTTCCGAACTGATCAACCGCCCCGGCACGTTCTGGGACGGTGCGACCGGCAGCGGCATGAACTGGCGGCTCGCGCTCTCGGAGTTGGAGGCGGAGCGGTCGCACCTTCGGCTCGACGGCGAGCCGGTCATTCTCTATTCGCTGTTGTCGCCGCCCGGCCAGGCGCACGCGAACCTGCTCAAGGATCTCTACTGCCTGGACGCGGTGACGACCGTCTCGCTCGAATGGCGGCCGTGGACGGTGGAGGCGGCGCGGCGCCGGATTCGTAGCGCGCAGCGCCACTACTTCTCGCGCCGCTACTCGATGATGGCGCACGCGCAGG
>JAPPBA010000157.1 GCA_026705295.1 Candidatus Palauibacter australiensis | reverse complement strand
ACTCGGCGGGCGGCACGAGGGTCGGCAAGCCCGTGACCGCGACCGACGAAGACGGCGACGACCTGACCTACGTCATCCTCGCGGACGGCGACGCCGCGCCGTTCGAGATCGATTCCGGGACCGGCCGGATCAAGGTGGCCGCGGACGCGGCGCTGAACTACGAGAGCGGAGACACGCTGTTCACGGTCAGCGTCGAGGCGAGCGACGGCGAGCTCGCGGACACCGCCTCGGTGACGATCCGGGTGAAGGACGCGGACGATCCGGGCGCGGTCGCGCTGAGCCCCGGGGTGGCGCGGGTGGGCGTCGAGCTTGTCGCGACGCTGACGGACGAGGACGGCGTGCGGAGCGCGGGCAGGAAGCGCCGGTGGCAGCGTTCGGCGAACGGCAGTTCGTGGAACGAGATCGCCACGGGCGGGGCGTACAACCCCGTCGCCGCCGACGAGGGCAGGTGGCTGCGGGCGGTGTTCACCTACAGGGACGGCCACGGTCCCGGAAAGCGGGCGGTGAGCGACCCGGTGAAGGTGCTGCCGGCGAACGCGGCGCCCTCGTTCGGGGCCGCGTTCGAGCGCGAGGTGGCGGAGAACTCGCCGGGCGGCACGAAGGTCGGCGCGCCGGTCGCGGCGACCGACCCGGACAACGCGTCGCTGTCGTACGGTTTCGCCGAAGGCGGAGACGAGGCGCTGTTCGGGATCGACGCTTCGACGGGCCAGATCGTCGTGGCCGAGGGCGCGGCGCTCGACTACGAGGGCGGCGACACGCTGCTCGCGGTGCGGGTCGAGGCGAGCGACGGCGAGCTTGCCGACACCGCATCGGTGACGATCCGGGTGACGAACGCGGACGATCCGGGCCGGATCGTGCTCAGCGCGGACGTGGCGCGGGTGGGCGAGCGGCTGACCGCGACGCTGATGGACGAGGACCGCTCGGTCGAGCGGAGCAAGATGCGGACGTGGCAGCGTTCGCCAGACGGCGCTGCGTGGACCATGATCGTGCAGGGGGCGGAGCGGCGGTTCTACACCCCGGCCGAAGCCGACAGGGGCAAGTACCTGCGCGCGGTGTTCACCTACACCGACGGCCACGGGCCGGGCAAGCGCGCGGAGAGCGCGGCCGTGATGGTCGTGGGCGCGACGACGCCGGTCGTCTCGTTCGGCGCGCAAAGCTACGCGACCGCGCCGGGTGGATCCGCCGATGTCGCCGTGCTCCTGTCGCCCGCGGCCTCCTCGGCGCTCGCCATCGAGGTCGTGGCCGGGGACAGCACGCACACCGTCACGTTCCGGAGCGGAGCGGGTGCGGGCACCCTGAGCGTCGGCACGGCGGGCCTCTCGGCCGGGGACACTCTTGCCATACGGTTCGGCGACCTGCCGGAAGGGGTTGCCGTCGGCGTTCCCGCAGCCACGCGGATCGTCGTGGCGGCGGTGGCCGGAGACCGGATATCCCGATCCGTGGCCGAGGACGGTTCGCCGACCGAGCTTGAAGTCGAGTACGTGCAGGCGGAGTACACGGCGGTCGCGGGCGGGCCGGGGACCGAGATCACGCTGCGGGCGAACCCCGCCGCCGACCGGCGGGTGGCGGTGCCGCTCACGGCCACGCACGCCTCGTCCGTGGAATCCATGTTGCCGGACTCGGTCGTGTTCGAGCCCGGCGACTCGCTCGCGGCGTTCATGCTCGAAGTTCCGGCCGGGACCGGGTCCGGCCTCCTCGCGCTCGCGTTCGGCGCGCTGCCCGAGGCCGTGAGCGCGGGTGCCGTCGCCTCCGCCACCGTCGATATCGCGGACCACGATCCCGGCCCGCTCCGGGACGAGGCGTTCGACCTCGGACTCGCCGTCTTCGGACGCGCCGTGGCCGAGGGCGCGCGGCAGGCCGTCGGAGCGCGCATCGACGCCGTCATGCGGCCCGCGGGAAGCGTTTCCGGGACCGGCATGCCCGGATCGGCGGCGGAGTGGGTCGGACGCGCAGCCGGCACCCTCGCCTCGCTCAGCGGCGTGTCCCTGAGCGCATCCTCGGCGGCCGACATGATCCGCCGATCCGATTCGGTCGATCTGCCGTCCGGGCGGGAGGCCGTCCGGCGCCTGTTGCCCAGCCTCTCGTTCGCCACCGCGCTCGGGCCGCAGTCCTTGGAGGGGCGGCCGAGGATCGGACTCTGGGCCGAAGGATCCGCACAATCGTTCCGGGGCGATCCCGCGGGAGCCGACTACGACGGCGGCCTCCGCGCGCTCACCGTCGGGGCCGACGCACGCATCGGCTCCTCCGCGCTGCTCGGAGTATCGCTCATGCGCAGCGACGGCGACCTCGACTACTCGCGGCACTCCGCAAAAGGCTCGATGGGACACGGCATGAACAGCGTCCATCCCTACCTGTTCCTCCAGCCTTCCCCCGGAATCGGACTCTGGGCCATGGCCGGATACGGAAGCGGGGATGTCCGGTACGACGAGCGCCACGGCAACACGGAAGCGTCGATGCGCATGCTCTCGGGCGGCGTCAAGGTGCCGCTCGCACGCAGCGGCGCGTTCGGGCTCGCCCTCAACGGCGACGCGTTCACCGTCGGCATGAGCGCCGAAGACGGCCGGCGAGAAGGCTCGGCCTCGCGCGCACGTGCGCTTCTCGAAGCGTCTTGGACGGGCGGAGGACTCAAGCTCGCCACCCAGGCCGGGGCGCGCTACGACGGCGGCGACGCCGACACGGGCGGCGGCGGCGAGACCGGAGCCTCGGTCGGCTATGCGGGCCACGGGCTCGACCTCGATCTCCGTGGAAGGCTGGCCTTCGGGTCCGGCAACCACCGCGAATGGGGCGCCGCGCTCAGGCTCGCGTTCGACCCCGGAACACGGGGCGAAGGGTTCCGGCTCGCGGTCAGCCCCCGGCACGGGCATGACCGGAACGGCATCCACGGGCTCATGGACGCCCGGACCCTCCGGATGATGACGCCAACCGCGGGACGGGAATGGCGGCTCGACGCCGAAGCCGGCTACGGGTTCAAGAACCCCGGCGGCGAAGGCGCGCTCGACGGCTACACCCGACTCTCGGCGGATGGCCGGAACCGTGCGTGGTCGTTCGGAAGCCGGTACGGCGTCAGCCGGACCCTGCGGCTCGGAATCGAGGGATCGCGCAACCAACTGCCCGGTCAAGACCCCAACCTCGGACTCAGACTTGCGCTCGACTTCACCTTCTGAACCTCGCGCGCCGGTATGCGGCGAGTCCCTTGGGAACCTGCCGCGGAACCACCCGCCCGCCGGTTGGGAAGGTGTGGAGTGGACTGGATGTTGATTTAGTCCGGTGAGACGGCGACCACGGCCTGCGTCGCCTCCAGCGCCTTCAAGCAATTGACGACGGGCTCCCAACGACTCCAACCCCTGTCGGCGTAGAGCCGGATCACCTGATGGCGCACACGCGACACGCGGCCACCGCCAGCCGTCGCAACCGCGCTTCAACCCCGTTTCCTTGGCTCGATCATCCGCCGCGAGGATGTCGAGTTCCTCCACCGAAGGCCCAAAGCCGGGGGTACTCCTACCCCTATGCGGGTCGAGTCCGTGCGTTACGGTGGATCCTACGGCCTAGGATTCCGGATCGCCCCTAACAGCCCTCCAAGCCCAATCGCGGCGAAGAGGAGCAAGAGTTCCGAGAGGGACTTATGTCCACTCCTTGAACGAGGCCTTGGACCACGCGAAGGGATCCCGACATCGTTCACGTCCCCATCTCACGCAGTAAGTTCGTACGGAGGCGAAGCTGACCAAAGTTCCAAATGGCGGCCTTGTGTTATTCAGGCCCCCGGCTCGTATCCGAGTTGACTGAGACGTTTCTGAGCCGTCAGGCGCTGGTCGTGCGAGAAGAGCGACTCAAACTCGGCCTCCAAGGCTAGCGCTTCCACCGTCAAGTCCAAGCGTCTGCATCTCCACATCGCCTCAAGACCAGCAGCCCATTGAGGACCTGAACGGCCATGGAGCAACAGCTTGGCGGTTTCGAAGCCTCCGTGCTGCCCCAGCATCGTGCGAAACCGAGCGGCGTTGTATCCGCACTCCGATTGCGCCCGTTCGCAGATTCGCCACATCCGCTGATCGAAACGCCGTTCTAAAGCACTGTCGTGCTGACCGTCCATGCGGTGCGTCCAGATTCTGGGGTTGGCGTTCCTCTATCCTAGAATGAATCCGGGCAGAAGTGCGCGCAAGTCCCGCCATTCACGTCCGTTTCTACCGCTCTCGGGGCAAGGTCCAGCAAGGTCCAGTATAACAGCGGCAAACGCAGATCGTGCAGCCCTGATTGAACTTACGTGATCTCTTGCCGTGATTCGGACCTCGGTTGCTCCGCCCGTCCGTCGGATCCGCTTGAAGCGGACCCTGACGTGGCCACCGTCGGCATCGTGCTCATCGCTGGCGAGGAGGTCGCCCGCATGCTGGCAGCCCACCCGCACCGTCCACGCACCGGCTCCCCGCCTAGGTTGGACGCGGTCCTGAAGGGACCCGGATGGGTGGCCGCATTCTCGGAAACCGTGCCGTTGGATTCATGCACGCTCGCCAGCCCGGACAGGTGGCCCGGGCCGACAACCTGCCTCCAGGCCGCGCTGCCAGAGCCGATCCGGCCGCGAGTCCGATACGGTATCGCGGGAACCACGGCAACGGGCGAGTTCACCGGCACGGTGCTCGTGCCCGCGCCGCCCGAACTGCTGGAGCCCGGAGACACGCTGGCGCTGCCACCGCCCTCTGGAGCGAGGCGGGTCGAGGTAGCGGTTCGCTACAGGATCGAGCCCGATGTGGGTACGGTGCGAGTCGAGATCCCGGATGCGTCGGAGACCTCGGACGACGGAACCGAGGTGAAGGTCGATCTGGGCCTGCTCGGCGTCATACCCGCAACGCTCGAAGGCACCGGAACCGACACGCTCTCCGTGCGGTACCGCGGCAAGCCGATGCGTTTCTCCCTGCGACTGCTCGCACTGGGATGGAACCATACCAACTTCTTGGCGCACACGGGCAGTTTCCCGTTGCCCGAGCCGTGGCCCAACTTCGGCATTGAAGGCAAGGGCGCATACGGCTATTTTGCCGCCGCCGCGCCATCGCGGGCCGCGGAGATCCAAGTGAGATAAGCGC
>JAPPBA010000156.1 GCA_026705295.1 Candidatus Palauibacter australiensis | reverse complement strand
TGATGAACACTTGACTCCCTCCGCCGCGCTCCATACTGTTGCATGTGTTGTATAAGACCACAACAGTTGAGACGCCATGAAAATCCGACTCAGCCGCTCCGATGGCCGACCGCTGTACGTCCAGATCATGGACGCGGTGCGTAGCAGTCTCGTTCGAGGAAGCCTGCGTCCCGAGGACCCGCTCCCATCGGTGCGCGACCTCTCCTCGAGCCTCCGCGTCAATCCGCGAACCGTATCACAGGCCTATGCCGAGCTCGAGCGCGACGGCGTGGTGCGGGTCCGCCACGGGAAGGGAACCTTCGTGGCGCCGGGGGTGCGGCCGAAGGAGAAGGAACGGCCGCGCCTTGCGCGGGAGGTGGCGAGGAGGGCCCTGGCCGACGCCTCGCGGAACGGACTTGCGCTCACTGATCTGCTGACGGCGTTGCGGGAGGTGGAAGGCGGAGGTGCTCATGGAGATAGAGGCAAGGAGGACGGACGATGACGGATAGAGCGATGGCGGCGCTTCCCATTAGCCTCGGCAGCGGCCCGTTCGCGGTCGCGACGCGAAGCTTGGCCAAGCGGTTCGGCTCCGTGCGGGCTCTGGACGGCCTGGATCTCCAGGTCCCGGAAGGGGCCGTGTACGTGCTGGTGGGCCCCAACGGCGCGGGGAAGAGCACGCTGATTCGGACCCTCATGGGTCTCACGCGATACCAGGCCGGGACGGTCGACGTCCTGGGCCGGGATCCGGTCGACCGCGGCGCGGAGGTGCGAGCCCGCATCGGCTACGTGCCAGAGGATCACCGGGTCGGCTACGCCTGGATGACGGTGGGCCGGTGGCTCGAGCACCATGCCGCCTACCACCCGTCCTGGGACGCCGAGTACGCCCGTCAACTGAGAGCGAGGTACGACATCGATCCGGGACAGAAGTGCCATACGCTGTCCAAGGGCCAAAGCCGACGGGTGCAACTCGTTGCCGCGTTGGCGCACCGGCCGTCGCTGCTCCTGCTCGACGAGCCGACGGACGGCCTGGATCACGTGGTGCGCGACGAGACGCTGAGCATCATGAGCGAACACCTTGCCGACTCCCCGACGACGATCGTGATCTCCACGCATCGGGTCTACGAGGTGGAGCGGTTGGTGGATCACGTGGGCCTGCTCTCGAAGGGACGGCTCCTCGGCCAACTGCCGCGCGACGAGCTGCACGGCGGCCTGTTGCGCTACTGGGCGGATGTTCCCGAAGGCTGGATGGGGCCCGGGGAGTTGAGCGGCACGGTGGTCAGGCGCAGCGGCTCGGACCGCGCGATCGAATGGACAGTCTGGGGCGACCGCGAGGCCGTGACGCGCGGCCTGTGACGGGCCGGTGCGGCGGTTCGTGAGATCGCTCCCGTATCGGTGGACGAAGCCGCGGTGGCATTACTCTCGGGAAGGGAGGGATCATGACGGACTCAACGGCCGGTCGCGTGCCCGCGATGAAGACGGTTTGGATGGAGCAGCTTCGCGTGGTCGGGCTGGCCATCCGCCGCGAGGGCGCTCTGGCGGGCGTGGTGCTGGCGATCGGTTCGCTGGTCGTGATCGCCGTCAGCAGAATTCCGATCCTGCAGGCCATCGTCGATGAAGGCGGGGTGAGCGAGTTCGTCTTCGATCCCGGAGAGCCCCCATGGGGCTTCATCGCCGTGCTCGCCGCCCTGCTCCTTCCGTTCGTTGTGTGGAAAGGGGAGCGGCGGTTCGGTGACACTCTGCTGTGGTCACTGCCGGTCGACCATCGAAAGCACGCGCTCCTGAAGGTCGCGGCCGGCTGGGTCTGGCTCCTGGCGATCCTTGGCGCGGCCCTCGCGTGGGTCACGTTCACGGTGCTGGTGAGCGGCGGGACTCTGGGTGTCGACGACGTTCGCGTGCTCGTCCTCGACCCGGTGGGAGCCGCTGCGGGCGCGCCCGACGCCACGGAATCGGTGCGCTGGACCACTCCGTGGTGGGAGTGGGCACTCCCGTTCACCTCGGCGAGTGCCGCCTATCTGTTGGTTAGCACTCTGTTCCTCGCGACGGCGCGCCCGCTGTTCTGGGTCGCCGGGCTGTGGGTTGCGGGCGCGGGTGCGCTAGGCGTAGCCGAAATCCGGGACATCGGCTGGATTCAGCGGAGCGCCGAACTCGTTACCTGGTACGCCGGTGGAGATTCATTCAACAGAGGAGTGCAGCTCCCAACCGGGTGGATCGAGGGGTGGATGCTCCTGCCGAGCATGGAGATGTGGCTGGCGTCGTCCGCGTTCTGGATCGGCCTCGGGCTGGTGGGAGTGACGGCGGCGGTCCGCCGGGCGCGGAGTCACTGATTTGGGCCAGCGTACTCGCGGCCCTGGACGGGACGCGGCGGTGGTTCGGCTCCCCCGCCACGTCCAACCCGTGGTCAAGGCTCGCTTTGGCGGCGGTGGTGTGCGGTCTGGAGTTGGCTGACGGCTGCGATGATGGCCACGAGGACGAACGCCCGCGGAATGTCCAGCGCGTGCCCAACCAGATTCGTGGCCGCATCCACGGTCTCGAAGCCGGCCTCGTCCAGACGGAAGCTCGCCACCAGATCCACGCTGTCCAGGCCCCAGGCCGTCACGATCCACAGGCCCCACCACCAGCGCAGCAGGGGCGACACCGGCTCCGCCCTCCAGTCGGAGGGGTTAACGGAGGCGCGCCAGATCTCCCTCATCGCCAGATACGGCATCCAGAACCACCCGATCGGGACGAAGTACCAGCCGACGGCCCATCCCGGCGTGAAGCGCATGTCGGCCGCGCCCAACTGCCTGGCGTTGTAGTTGGCGCGATAGATCCACATGAGCACGAGGATGGGCGTGCCGAGCGCGAGCGCGATTCGTGCCAGGAGCAAGAGGGCGGTGAGGGGCGTCCAGCCGTCCTGCGATCCCGCCCCTCCGTACAGTTCCAGTTCGCCGGCCACCTCCCATGCCGACACGATCGCCAACGCGACGCCTGCGTATAGAAAGGCCTTTGTCCACTTCGCGAGCATGGTCGGGTCCTGGAAGCCGGCGTGGGGGCCCTTCGCTTCGCCGGTCGCCGGATTGGCGTGGTCCATGTGCTTTCTCCCGGAAGAAGGTGTCGCGCGATCGACTGCCGGAGATCAGGGGTTCGAAGTCAACCTGCGGGGGGCGTGTACCTCCCGTCGATGGCGGTCCAGCCGCCGTCGGCGAACAGGACGGTGCCGGTGACGTAGCTGGCGGCGTCGGAGGCGAGGAAGACGGTCGGGCCGGCCATCTCCGCGGCGCTGCCCCAGCGGTTCATGATGTTGCGCGCGGCGTAGGCGCCGTACCAATCGGGTTTGTCCTTGATCGGGGCGGTGAGCGGCGTGTCGATGACGCCCGGCGCCACCGCGTTCACCCGCACCCCGCGGGGCCCGAGTTCGGCCGCGGCGGTGCGCACCATCTGCACGATCCCCGCCTTGGTGGCGGCGTACATGCTCTGCCCCGGCTCGACCACCACCGACCGGATCGAACTGAAGAGGATGATGGACCCCGATCCCTGTGCGATCATGATCCGTCCCGCGGACTGGATGACGTGCGCGCCGCCCTTGAGGTTGAGGCCCAGGACGCGGTCGATCTCCTCGTCCGTGTAGTCGAGGAGCGGCTTGCGCACGTTCACGCCGGGGGTGCAGACGACGACGTCCAGGGACCCGCGGGCCGCCGCGATCCCCTCGAACACGCCAGCGACGACCGCGCCGTCCAGGATGTCGAGGGGGTGGGAGACTGCCTTGCCACCGGCCGCGCGGATGGTCGCCGCGGTGTCGGCGGCGGCTTCCGTGTCGATGTCGAGGCAGGCCACGTGCGCGCCCGCCTCGGCGCACCCGATCGCGACGGCTTCGCCGATCCCGGAGCCGCCCCCGACAACGGCGGCCGTGCGTCCTTCGAGGCTGAACATGTTGGTCATGGGATTCTCTGGGAGGGGTGTCGTTTGGTGTGCAGGGTTTCGTGTGACACAGGGCGCGACACAATGTGGGGGCCGCACACGCCGGGCAACTCGGCCCGCGCGTCCTCGGAACCGGAGACCCGCATGCCCCACGCAACCCCGCCGACCGGCCTTCGCCGGGAGGACCGCGTCCTCGCCGAAGTGGAGACCGCGCGCGACGAGATCGTGGCCTTCACGGCGGAGATGATCCGGATCCCCACGGTGAATCCGCCTGGGGAGTGCTACCGGGAGTGCGCCGAGTTCATCGGCCGGCGGCTGGAGACGGCGGGCCTGGCGGTCGAGTACGTGGAGGCGGAGGGGCGCCCGGAGCACACCGCGGATCACCCGCGGGTGAACGTGGTGGGGCGGGGGGACGCCGATCCGGGACACCCGCGGCTCCACCTGAACGGCCACTTCGACGTGGTCCCGCCGGGCGAGGAGTGGACGGTCGACCCGTTCGCGGGCGTGGTGCGCGAAGGGCGCATCTACGGGCGGGGGGCGTCGGACATGAAGTCCGGGATCGCCGCCGCGGTGTTCGCGGTTGAGGCGCTGCGGCGGGCTGGAGTCGAACTCGCCGGCGCCGTGGACATCAGCGCCACCGTCGACGAGGAGAGCGGCGGCTTCGCCGGGGTCGCGCACCTGTGCGAGGCGGGGATCATCTCGAGCGACGACACCCGTTACGCGATCATCCCGGAGCCGTTCGGACCCGCCCGCGTGTGCCTGGGGCACCGGGGCGTCTACT
This sequence comes from Candidatus Palauibacter australiensis, assembly GCA_026705295.1. Classification (NCBI taxonomy): domain Bacteria; kingdom Pseudomonadati; phylum Gemmatimonadota; class Gemmatimonadia; order Candidatus Palauibacterales; family Candidatus Palauibacteraceae; genus Candidatus Palauibacter; species Candidatus Palauibacter australiensis. Next base: position 9,839 of record JAPPBA010000156.1, on the reverse strand, counting down.
GGTTCGACGTCATCGCGCACGGCCACGCGGCCCACGGCAGCATGAGCCACCTCGGCCGCAGCGCCATCGACGACATGGGCGCCCTGCTGGAGGCCTTCCGCACCCGGCTCGCCCCCGAACTCGCCGGGCGGCTTTCCGCGCTGCCCGTCGTGCCGGAACCCTCCCGGCGTCCCTCTCTGAACGTCAACGCGATCACCGGCGGCCAGGCCGGCGAAGCGACCCAGTCGCCCTGCGTAGCCGACCGTTGCGTCGCCACCTTCGACCGCCGCTTCATCCCCGAGGAGTCCTTCGAGGAGGTGCGCGCCGAGATCGAGCGCCTCGTCGCGTCGGTGGAAGCCGACGACCCGGACCGCCGTTTCACCATAGAGGAGCGCATGGTCGTGCACCCGACTTCCGCACCGCCCGGTTCGCCGCTCGTGGCGGCCCTCTCCCGCGCGGTGGAGACGGCCGTCGGCCACCCCCCGGAACTCGTCGCGAGCCCCGGCACCTACGACCAGAAGCACTTCGCCCGCATCGCCGGCATCGAGCACTGCGTGGCGTACGGCCCCGGCCCTCTCGAGGAGGCCCACCAGCCGGACGAGTCCTGCGCGATCGACGACCTCGTCGCGTGCACGCAGGCGCTCGCGCTCACGGCCCTCGAACTACTCGGCCCGGCCTAGCGGCCGCCTACACCGCCGAAGCCGTCCCGGCAGGCCGTGGCCAGAGCCCGCTGCGCTAGCCGGTCACAAGGATGGAGAGAAGGGACGCGGGGATCAGCGCCATCGAGTAGAGCACGTACACGCCGACCGACTTCGCCACCGACAGAACCCAGCCGTTGTCGTAGTAGCGTCGGAGGGCGATGACGAAGTAGGGGTACGGAACCAGCAGACACCCCACGCGGACCCAGAGCCCCGGCCCCGATTCGGGGAGCAGAAGCGCGACCGCGTAGACGAGAAACGTGAACGTCTGGACATGGATGGCAAAGACCAGGTGCTCTACGTAGAAACGCTTCTTCCGAAAATGGAAGACGGCGAGGATCAGCCCGAGGAACGGAAGCAGGCAGAACATCGCGATCGGCATGTTCGCGAGGAAACGCCGGGGCATGATCGAGGGATCGTGAACGATGTCGAGCACCGCCAGCACGAAGAACCTCAGGGTCCAGTGCCGCTCCTCGAGGTTCCCCGCCTGGGCCAAGGCAAGAAGAGCCTGCCGGGAACTGCCGGCCGGCCGGGCGAGAATGTCGTCGGCCTTCCTCCGTTGTTCCGGGGATAGCGCCGCCCTGAAGGCCGCGAGCTGCTCTTCCGTCGCGAGCTGGGCGGTCGCGTCCGCCTGGTCCTCCTCGCCCGCGTCCGCCTGATCCTCCTCGGTCGCGATTATCCGATCCTCCTCGACAATCTCGAGCTCTTCGCCGAGGTTCCCCAGCAGCGACAGGAGGAGGAAGAAGATGAAGCTGGCGAAGATGTAGAGCCTGACCGGCGACACGAAGCCGGCGCGGCGGTTGCGGGAGAACTCGCGGGTGAGGCTTCCGGGGCGGAACATGAGGAGCTTCAACGTGCGGAAGAGGCGGGAGTCCACCTCGAACGTCTCGCGCACGAACTCGCCGGCCACGGAGCGGAGCGCGCGGGCGTAGTCCCGGTCGCTCTGGCCACAGTGGGCGCAGAAGCTCTCGGGCCGGTCGCGCCCGCAGTTCGGGCAGGTACGCGCGCCTGCGGGCGTCACGGCGTCACGGTTTCCCGGCCACGCGCTTCTTCTCCTCCTCCAGCGCGTCGAGCGCCACGCCTTCCGTGATCCACGCGGGGGCAGGCTCGCCCTTGAGGTAGTGCCCGAACCACTCGAGGATGCGCCGGTGGTAGTCCTTCTGGTTCGCCTCCTCCCGGAAACCGTGGTCCTCCCCCTCATAGACCAGGAGCACCATCTGCTTCTCGGCGCGGCGGGCGAAGTTGAAGAACTCGGTCCCCTGGTCCCAGTCCACCACGCCGTCCTCGTCGCCGAACGCCATCAGCAGCGGCGTCTCCATGTTCTGCACCTCGTGGATGGGCGAATTCCGCCGGTGCGCCTCGGGGTCCTCCCAGAACGGCACCTCCATGCGGGCCTGGCCGGTCTCCCAGTGGCTCACTTCGGCGATGCCCGGGTTCCAGTGGAGCTGGCCCATGAAGCTGACGAAGTCGGTGAGCGGCGCGCCCGCCACGGACGCCGCGAAGATGTCGGTGCGCGTGGGCAGGAAGGTCGCCTGGTAGCCGCCCCACGAGTGCCCGATGAGGCCGACCGCGTCCGGGTCCGTGACCCCCATCTCGACCGCCTTCGCCACCGCCGCGCGCACGGACTCCAACGCGCTCACGCCCGGATCCCGCGCCCGGTACACGATGTCCGGCAGGAGCACCGCGTACCCGTGCTGGGTCCAGGCCGTGTAGTTGTAGTAGTCGCGCTCGCTGGGGACCTCGAACAGGTGCATCTGCGGCGAGAGGACCTCGTACGTGTACACGATCGTGGGGACCGCGCGGCCGTCTTCGTGGTTCGCGGGGAGGAGGAGGACGAACTGGAGGTCGCGGCCCGACTCGCTCGTGAAGTCGACGAGTTCCGCCCGGCCCCACGCCACTTCATCGATGAAGGGGTTGATCGCGGTCACCCGGGCGGGGTCGGCGAGGTCGGGGCCCGCGACGAAGTAGTCCGGCGGGTCATCGAAGCGCTCGGAGCGGTAGAGCAGGACGTCGGCGCTGTCGGCGCGGGTGAGCCCGGCCAGGCGCGCCTCCTCCAGCATCAGGGTCACGGCCAGATCCCCATCCGGCGCGTTGGCCCAGCCGCCGGCCAGGCGGGCGTAGCCGCGCTGCTCCGTCTTCGGGTTGTAGAGGGACAGGTAAGGGCGCGAGTCCGGGTCGATGCCGGGCTCGTCGTCATCGGTGACGCGGGTCAGCCGGTGGACGATCCCCGTCTCGGCGCCGCGCGTCAGCCGCTCGCCTCCCGAGCCGTCGGGCGCGACGCGCCACATGTCGTGCTCGTCGTAGAGGAGGACCGCGCCGTCCCCGTCGAGCCAGCCGCCGGGACCGAAATTGTGCGGAGGGGTGACGTCGGTGGGCGTATCGTAGCCGGTGTCCGCGAACTCGGCGGCCAGGGCCGATGTCAGGTCATGCCGTTCGCCCGTGGCGATGTGGAGGCTGTGGTAGGCGGAGCCGTCCCACGAGAGCAGCCAGTCGCCGCCTGCGCTCGGCCACTCGTAGCGCACGCGGGTCAGGAGTCGGCGGCGCTCGCCCGTGTCCGCGTCGGTCGCCCACACGTCGTGGTACGGACGGCCGAACTTCGCGCCCCAGGGGTAGGGATCGCTGCTGTCCTCCAGCGCGTACTCCCAGCCTTCCAGGAGTTGAGCCCCGCCCATGAGGTCGGACCCGAGGACGACCACGCGGTCGTCCTCGAGGTGCCAGACCGCGAGCAGCGAGCGCGCGGCGTCGCGGTTCTCCGAGACCCGCTGCTCCGGGAAGAGGCGGACATCGCGCGTGTGCCAGATCTGCAGGCCGGGAAGGTCGGGCTCGGCGTCGGCGGCCGGGGCGTCCTCGCTCTCCGGCTCGTCGTCCTCCGCTTCCGGCTCGATCGGGCGGAGCCCGAGGGAGATCATGCGGCCGTCGTCCGACCAGGCGGGGGCGCGGCGCCGGACCGCCTCGAGCGTGTCCGGGATGCCGGCCGCGTCGGCGCCGAGGACCATCGTCTCGACCCCACGGTCCAGGCCGCGCCACGCCAGGACGTCGTAGGCGGCGCCGTCGGCGGAAGCGGCTTCCCGGGAGCGGAGAGCGGCCAGGTCCGCCGAGTCGTCGCGCCAGCGGAGGCTGCGGTAGGCGGAACCGGAAGCGTCGGCCGAGCGCAGGATCCCGGCATCGGCGTCATACACCTGCACGCCGTTGCCCACATCGGCGCCCGTCGCGATGGCGAGCGCCAGCAGGGATCCGCCCGGACTCCAGGCCATCTCGCTCACGTTCCCGAAGGAGGTCTCCGTCCCCGTCGCCAGCGTGACGATGCGGAGGTCGGCGCCCTTGCCCGCGGGCTCGTCCGGCGAATAGCCCCGCAGCGCCACGTACCGCCCGGAGGCGTCGAAGTGCCCCTCGGAGACCGCGTCGAACTCGCGGATTTCCCCGGTTTCCAGATCCATCACAGAGGCTTTCTCGCGGACGGGCTCGTCGCTCTCCGCAAGCCGCTCCCGTTCCTCCGGCGGCAGCCCGATGGCCCAGGCCAGCCAGCGCCCGTCGGGGGAGAACCGCGGATCCGCACCCCACGGAAAGACCCGAGCCGAGTCCTCCTCGATCCTGCGCACACGGAGTTCCGACGTCTCGTCCACCCGCGTGACCTCGTAGGCGATCCAGTCACCGAGCGGCGAGACCTCGACCCCGCCGAGCCGCTCCCAGCGGCCATAGTCGTCCGGCGTGACGAGCGGCCGCTCCTGGGAGGAAGCGGAGGACGGGAGGACGAACGCGAGACCGCCAAGCGCGGCGAGCGTCGCAAGCGTCCGGAAACGGGAGGCGAGGGTCCAATTCATCGCGCACTCCTGAAAATCACTGGAAGCCGGAATGCAAGCTACATGGTCGTGCGTCCGGCCAGCGATGCCTGGCATCCTCGACAGTGTGTGGGTCGAGAGAGGTTCCGTCCTCTACTCGTTCCGCTCGATCCAATCGGTCGGAGTGGAAGCCCCGGCCCGCCTGATCAGCTCGCCATCCCACGACACGACCTCGGCACGCAGCCAGTCGGCCAGGGCTGCGTAGGGAGCGTCACCGGAGCGCAGAAAACCCCGGGTGCCCACCGTGAGGGCGTGCCGCAGCATGGTCCGGTTCAATGGGTACACGGTGACCAGCGGAGAGCCCAACATTCGATCAGCCAGGCGCCGGCCGCGCTGGGCATCGCGCAGCCTCCGGGCGAGCGCACAGGCGATCTCCAACTTTGCCAGCTCCGGAAGAGAAATCGGGAGCTCTCGATCCACGACCAGGGAGAGAAAGGCTCGGCTCGACTCCGACAATCCATCGGTCGCGTCTGCAGCCGAGACCCACACGCTCGCGTCAATGACCAGCGTCGTCACTCGGCTCCTAACCGGTTGCGGTCGGCGGCCAACTCTTCCCTCGCCGAACGGCCCGCGGGCGCACGCCTGACCGCTTCATCGGCGGCAGCGAGCCAGGAGCGCAGCCATGCCTCGGGGGCCTCGCGGGTCTCTTCACCTTCGTCCTCGCTCAGCCAGTACCGATAGAGTTGCGTCGTGACTTCGCGAATCGTGAGGCCCCGCAGGGCTGCCTCCGATTTGACCTGCCGATACAGGTCATCCGGGATATCGATGGTCGCCTTCATGCCTGCCATGATAGCTGTATTACTGTATACCCGTCAACGTATCCGGATCGCGGCTGCTCTCCTGTTTCCCCATCGGCGCTTACGACCGCGTCAGCTTCCGGAACCGGAACAGTGCAAGCCAGTGGTCGAAGGTGAGGTCGCGGGGCGGTCCGGAGGGATCGAACCGGAGATCCCGACCCAGCCGGTGGATCTGCGTTTGCGTGAATTCGGGGCGCAGGCACCGCCGGATCGAGCCGCCGTCGCGGCCGAAGCAACTCCGGATGAAGCGCCGGTAGTCCGCCGCCTGGGAACGGCCCACGAGCGGTCTTGTGCGGCGGGCGAGCCAGAGCACGACGGCGTCGACGCCCGGAGGGGGATCGAAGTCGGTACGGCGGAGGCGGCGCGCGATCTCGATTTGCCACCACGGCTTGAGCAGTAGCGAGGACAGCGTCTCCCGGGAACAGGGACGGCCGGCAAACCGCTCGGCCGCTTCGCGCTGGACCACGAGCCAGGCGTCGTGCGGCGGCGAATCGGCCTGCACGAGCCGCCGGACGATGGCGGCCGTGCGGTTGAACGGGATGTTTCCCAGGACCTTGTAGGGAACGTCGGGCAGCCGAAAACGCAGGAAGTCGGACCGGACGATCGTGACGCGGTCGTCACCCCGGAAGCGGGTGCGAAGCGCCTCGGCCAGCGCCCCATCGAACTCCACCGCGACGACCTCACGGCATCGACGCGCCAGCTCTCGAGTGAGGATGCCGCGGCCCGGCCCGACCTCGACGACCAGATCGTTTCGTGTGACGGGTGCCTGAGCGATCAGGCTAGCCGCAAGCGACCTGCTCCGAAGGAAGTGCTGCGAAAGGTCCGCACGCCTGGGTGTCCGTTGACTGGACACGGCGAACCATCACGAACGTAGACATGCAATCTCCCGCGCTGCCCGAACAAGACCGAAAAACCGTCCCCCACGACGCTAGGCCACCGGCCTCTCACCCGCAAACCTGCGTTTCTGCTTCGAACAGCGGCGGGGGACGCGTGCTACTAACGCCGGGATTCGGCGGGAAGATCGGCTTCGCCCGGGGCGACGGCGTGGCGGGCCGGAGGGGCCAGTCGTTCGCTTCCGGCAGGGTCGGTCGGCAGGCGCGCCACGGCCAGCGACAGTTCCGCGGCGAACTCCTCGGCAATGAGACGATCCGCGCGCTTGATCCGCAGCACCAGCTTGGCGGGGTGCTTCAGCTTGAGCCCCTGCTCGCCCGCGATCGTCTCGAACGCCAGCAGGTCCGAAGCCGCGATCACGAGCTTGGGGGGCACGATGTGCCACCAGCGGCGAGGAGGCACCGCCGCGCCCGCCACCTTGGCCAGCGGGATCACGATCTCCTTCACGGGCTCGATCGTCTCACTCGTCTCCCAGGTGTCGCCCATCTTCTCGGTCTGCACGGCGAGCCGCCACTGAATGACCAGCTGGTCCGCCTCCAGACGCACGAGGCCGTGGGCGGTCTCGGTCGTCGACTCGTAGCCACCCCGCGCATCCCAGAGGTCGGAGCTGCGCTTCAGCGTGAACGGGACAGCGGAGAAAGCGTTCATGTCACATCTTCTAAGGTGCGCACGTCCGATCGACCAGATACCACCGTTCCACCACGACCTGCCGGACCGAGGGAAGGTGTTCCGGAACCTCGTGGCGTGACACAAGGCCGCAAAGCCGTCCGTAATCGTCTCGAAGGGACGGTTGCCGTGCCAAGGCCAGGCGCTGAAAGAGGTAATGAGCCGCTACGACGCATACGACCCCTTTGCGCGCATCTACGATCGGCATTGGGGTTTCTTCGCGACGAACGTGTACCCGATCCTCGACGATCTGGTCCTGGGGAAACTTCCACCCGGATGCGCCGTCCTGGATCTCTGCTGCGGTACCGGACAGCTTGCCGCCGAGCTTTCGCGGCAGGGCTTTCTCACGACGGGCCTGGATGGCTCGGAAGCGATGGTCGAGATCGCGAGGAAGAACGCTCCGGACGTGGAATTCGTCGTCCAGGACGCCCGGAACATCGCTTTGCCCCGCAGGTTTTCGGCGGTCTTCTCGACCTTTGACAGCCTGAACCACGTGATGAGTCTGGGCGAGTTGGAACAGGTATTTGAAGGTGTCTTCGCCGTCCTCGAAGACGGTGGCTACTTCCTGTTCGACCTCAACATGGAAGAAGGTTACCGGTCCCGATGGCGTGGTTCGTTCGCATATGTGGAGGAGGATCACGTCTGCGCGGGTCGATCTTCGCATGATGCGAACGAGAAAACCGGAAGACTCGACGTCACGCTGCTCGAACCGAAGGGTTCAGGCTGGGAGCGGATCGATTTCTCTCTGACTCAGCGCTGGTACGAAGAAGATGAGATCAGGGAACGGCTGCGAAAGGTCGGATTCGAAGAACTGCAGTCTGTCGATGGGAACGAACTCGTCGCGGAGGGCGCTCCGCATGAGGGCAGGATGTTTTTCGTCGCAGGGAAGCCGAAGACGCGTGCGTCGACGCACTCAACCATCGGAATCGGCCCCGCGCAACGTGTCCAACTACTGGGACACGCTGGCGCCGCATCATTGGCGCGTCGAAAACAACTACCTGGACGTGTCGAGCGTGGGTCGGATTATCGACGACATTCGCCAACCGGTCCTGATCATCGGTGCCGGGCAAGGGCTGATTGTCGAGGAGCTGCGGCGTCGCGGGCTGCATTGCGACGGCATCGATCTGAGCGCCAGGATGCTGGAATACGCCAGGTCGCGAAGAGGCTTGACCCTTGTTCGCGCGAATGCGACGTCGCTGCCGTTCGTCGATGGGTCCTATGAAACGGTCATCTTCGCGACCGGTGTCATCGACTTCATGGCCGATTTGCAGGACATCGAGACGGTCATGCGCGAAGCGAACCGGATCGTTTCCGGGACGGGCAACGTCTTCGTCGCGTTCTACAGATTCAGTGCGGCCCAAGAGCGCTTCCTGACCTCGCTTGGACTCCTGCGCGAGGACACACTGCACATGCGGTCGGCATTGACGCTGCATCGCCTCGGCTTGGGTGAGATGGTGGCATGGGTGGCGAAGATGGCCGGGATCAGCACGTTCCAAGCCGTCCTGTTGTGCATCGGCACGGGCCTTGGATCGACGAAACAGGAACGCGCAGCCGCCCTCGCGATGCGGCGGCTGATCGCTCAGTCCGGGGACCCCGACGCTTTCATCGAAGCGGCGCCCGAGACCCAACCGTACCGCGACAAGTCGGCCATCGCCCACCTGCTCGACAGCTTGTCGATACGAATCGATGACTGGCAGGCATCAAGCAGCTGCTATCTGGTGCGGGTGTCGCACCCAGAGGCGTAGGCAGGGGGCATGGGCAGGGGCATTGGAGGACCCGCGAGCGGGCTGACGGTCGAGGTGCCGGGCAGCGAGGTTCCGGGCAGCGAGGTTTCGGCCGGGACGGGTGCGGCGGATCGGCGCGTCGGGAGGCGGCGGCGACGGTGGGTTCGCAGGGTCGTGCGGTGGGGCGTGACGGCGGTCCCGCTGGCGGTGTTTCCCTTTATCCTCCTCGTCCGCGGGGGCGTCTTCGCGTACCAGCAGTGGGGGCTCGGTGCATGGTCCTCGCTGGCCGTGTCGGCGGCTGCCACCGCGCTGCTTCTGGCGTTCTATGCGTGGCTCGCGAGTCGGCGCCTGGGGGCGGGGAAGCGGCTCAGGAAGTTCATGACTCGGGTCGCGGCGCTCGCGGCCGCTGCGTTCGTGCTCTACTCGCTCGTGGTCATCGCCGGCGGCAACGTGAAGTCGGAAGAGGTGCGGGCCGAATACCTGGGTCTTCATCCCCTGCTGCGGATGGCCGTGTCGGTCTTCGTCCTGGTCGACGCCGACGCCGTGATCACGGACGCGGCGCGCACGCCCGAGTTCTACGCCCGCGCGGGGCTTCCGGCCAACGAGTCCTCCCTGCACTTCCGTCAGGCCGACGGGTTCGTCCATGCGTTGGACCTTCGCACGATCGACCGGCCCGAATGGCGGAACTTCGCGGCCGCACTCGCGTTCCGGGCCATGGGCTTCCACACGCTCCGCCACGTGGGCACGGCCGACCACCTGCACGTGTCCCTGAGGCGACCGGACTAGTTGGCGACCCTCACGCCGCCAGCGGCCTGGTGTCGTACTGCGCCCAGAGGACCCAGAGGGCCCAGTCGAGATCCAGGGGGTCGCCCATCCAGAGGCTGGTCGCCGTCCAGGGGTCGATCTCCTCCTGCCGGTGCCAGTTCCGGAGCCCCGCATCGGCGGTTCGGGGCGCCGTGACATCCTCATGTACCGGAGGCACCGCCGGCACCACACGCCCCTTCGGATCGCGGAAGCGCGCTGCGCCCGCCTCCCCCATCTCGACCCGCCAGCCGCCCTCGTGCACGGCCCTGTGATGGAACCGGCACAGGAGGATCAGGTTGTCGAGCTTCGTCTCGCCTCCCTCGGACCAGGGGATGGCGTGATGTGCCTGCGTATGGCGCGAGCCGCAGCCCGGGAAGCGGCAGCCCCCGTCCCTGACGTCGAGCGCCTTGCGCAGCCGCCACCCCACCGTCCGCTGGCGGC
>JAPPBA010000155.1 GCA_026705295.1 Candidatus Palauibacter australiensis | reverse complement strand
CCAGGACGAGCCGGCGGATCGCGGGAGACATGGGAAGGACCTCATACAGGCCCTGACGCCCCGAGTACCCCGACCCGTCGCACGACCCGCAGCCCGCGCCGCGGTAGAAGGCACCCGGGCCGCGCCCGCCCGCTTCCAGTCCGACAGAACGGAGGATCTCGGCTGCGTAGCTCGTTTCGACCCGGCAATCGGGACAGATCCGGCCGACGAGCCGCTGGGCCGTGATGACCTTGACGGCGACGGCCACGTTGAACGCTTCGATCCCCATATCGACGAGTCGCGTCGCGGTCGACGCGGCGTCATTGGTGTGGAGGGTGGAGAGCACGAGGTGGCCGGTGAGCGCCGCCTTCACCGCGATGCCGCCCGTCTCGCGGTCGCGGATCTCGCCCACCATGAGGATGTTGGGGTCCTGCCGCAGGAAGGCGCGAAGCGTCGTGGCGAAGGTAAGACCGATCTTCGGACGAACCTGGACCTGGTTGATGCCTTCGATGCTGTACTCGACCGGATCCTCGGCGGTCATGATGTTCGCCTCGGGCGTGTTGAGTCGCGCGAGTGCGCTGTAGAGCGTCGTCGTCTTCCCGGATCCCGTGGGGCCCGTGACCAGGACCATGCCCGACGTCTGGGCGATCGCCGCGAGCAGCTCGCGCTCCGCGCGCGTCTCCATCCCGAAGGATTCGAGATCGAAGGCCTGCCGCTCCCTGTCGAGGATTCGGAGGACGACTTTTTCACCGAACAGCGTGGGTAGCGTCGAGACCCGGAAGTCGATGACTCTGTCGGCGACCGGCATGCGGATCCGGCCGTCCTGTGGAATCCGGCGCTCCGCGATGTTCAAGTCCGCCAGGATCTTGAGGCGGGACGTCAGGGCGGCCGCCAGTTGGAAGGGCGGCCGCATGATCTCGCGCAGTCTCCCATCGAGGCGATAGCGGACCCTCAATTCACCTTCGTACGGTTCGAAGTGAATGTCCGAGGCGCCGCGATGTACCGCATCGCCGAGGATGTCGTTGATGAGCCTGACGGCCGGTTCCTCACCCGCTTCGGCCGAACCCGCTTCGGCCGCACCGGCTTCGGCCGGCGGCGCCCCGGACGCCTCCACCGCGCCCCCGCTCTTGCGGGTCGTGGCGGCTTCATAGCTCCGGTCGATCCGTTGGCGGAGCGTGTGTTCTCCCACTCCAACAGCGTCGATCTCGAACTGGGTGAGGAACTGCAAGTCGTCGATGAGCGCCGCGTCGGACGGGTCCGCCATCGCGACGGAGAGCGTCCGGCCGGTGCGCCGCAGCGGGAGCACGAGATGCCGACTCGCAAACTCCGCCGGGATGAGACGAAGGACCTTCGGATCCGGCGCCGGCCGCTTCCGCTTCGGGGCCGGGGTGGCCGCGGCCCGGGAAGGCGTCACCGCGTACCCGCGCATAGCTGTTCCCGGAAGCGGGCGAGCGTGCGTGCCCCGATGCCCCGGACGCGGGTGACGGCCTCGGGCGTTTTGAACGGTCCGTTCTCGCTTCGGTCGTCGATGATGCGGGCCGCGAGGGCGGGCCCGATGCCGGACAGGCTCTCGAGTTGTGCGCGATCGGCCCGGTTGAGATCGATCCGTCCGCCGCCGGGTGGACAGCCCGTCGCCATCGGCGCGGCGCCAGCGGGAGCCAGGAGGGGCGCGGCGGGCGCGGGAGCCAGGCGGGGCGCCCCGGGCTCGAAACGGATATGCGGCGCAAGGCGGCGCGCGGTGACCTCTCCCACTCCACTGACCCGTTCCAGGTCGGCCGTTTCGCGGAACGGAGCATGTTGCCGCTCGTCGATGAGAGCCTCCGCCAAGCTCGGACCGACTCCGGGCAGCCGGCGCAACTCGTCGGCCGGGGCGCGGTTCACGTCGATCCGTTCCCCATCGGCGAGCGGCGTCTGCGCCCGCCGCTCCCGGGTCAGCGCAGCGACGACCTCGCCCTCGACGCCCGCCAGATCCGTCGCGGGGTCGATCGCTTCGAGACCTTCAAGCCGGCCCGGGTCGGGGGCGAGGAGGGTGCGCGTCACGAGACTCACCCCCACGAGTACGAGCGCCGCGCCCATTGCCTTGCGTTCCGCGCGATTCAGATCCCACACCCCTCACCTCCCCCATACCAGGTCCGATTCCTGCCCGAGGATCGGGGAGCGGATCAACCGGTCGTCAAACGGTCATCCGCGGACGCGGCGGAGGGGGTCGGAAGGTGTCAGAAGATGAAGGTGATCTCGGCCCAGCCGTCGACCGGGGTCCCGTGGCGGAGCGCGGGGCGGTACTCCCACCCCCGCACCTGGCGCATGATGTCGCGGTTGAAGTCCTCATCCGGGGTCGGGGGATCCAGTTCAACCAGGCTGGGACGCCCGGTCGCGTCGACGAAGACGCGCACCGTCACCTCCATGCCGCGGACGGCGCTCGGCGGGTCCCAGTGCGGCACGACGGACCTCGGCACGGGCGACACGTAGCCGTCGCCCTCGCCGCCGCCCGCTCCTTCCTCGCCGGCGCCGAACCCGGCCCCGAGACCGGCCGACGGTGCCGGCGCACCGACGGGGAGCAGTTCGGAGGCGACCTCGATCTCCGCCTCGCGGACCTGGATCTCGGGCATGTCGACGGCGAGGACGGGCCGAGGCGGCGGAGGGATCTCGACCCGCCGGGGCATGGACACCCTGAGCGCCCTCAGGCCGCCTCCGCCGGCGAGAAGATCCGGATCCTCGCCGGACCGGGCCGCCGGATCGAACTCGGGCACGGGGCGCACCCACGCGAGGAGGAGGAACGCGTGCAGGAGGGCGGAGGCGAGCATCCCGCCCCACCACACGGCCCGCTCGCGGCCACGGGAACGCGATGAGGCGAACCGGTATCGCCAGTCCGGCCGTTTCCTTGTCGTCGTGCGCACAGGTCCGATCCGACTCCAGAATGGTCGCGAGGCCGCCGGGACGGCGCCCCGCGGCCGTCAGCGGCTCCCCGCTGAAGCATCGTACGGAAGGCCGCCCCCCCGGGTTCCCGGCGCTTGCCGCCTGGTCAGACCCTCCGGCGGATGCAGCGGCGCTCGAATGGCCGGGGTATTTCCGGGACACGACACTAGCAGCCATCTTCCGTCGCCATGAAAGCGATCCGCAAACCCGGGCCGGCCCCCGGCCTCGTGCTGTGCGACGCGCCGGTGCCCGAGATTCGCTCCCGCGACGTGCTCGTGAAGGTGCGGCGAGCAGGGATCTGCGGCACGGACCTGCACATTCACCAGTGGGACCGCTGGTCGCGGCATCGCGTGAATCCGCCCGTCACGCTCGGCCACGAATTCATGGGAGAGGTCGTCGAGACCGGCCGGCTGGTGCGGAACATCGAGGTCGGCGACCGCGTCTCGGCGGAGGGGCACCTGGTCTGCGGACACTGCGAGTACTGCGGCACCGAGCAGGCGCACGTGTGCCGGGACACGCGGATCATCGGCATCGACCGGGACGGCGCCTTCGCGGAGTACGTCTCCATCCCCGCGGCGAACATCATCCACGTCCCCGACTCCATCGACGACGACCTGGCGGCGGTGTTCGACCCGCTCGGGAACGCTTTCCACACGGTTCTGCACACGGACGTGGCGGGGCGGGTCGTCGCCGTGGTCGGCTGCGGCCCGATCGGCCTGTTCGCCGTCGGGATCGCGCGCGCGGCGGGAGCCTCCAGGGTCATCGCGGTCGAGCCGCACGAGGGGCGGCGGGAACTCGCGGCGCGGATGGGCGCGCACGACTGCCTCGACCCGGCCGACGGCGACGTGGAGGCGCGGATCGCCGACGTCACGCACGGCTACGGGGCGCACGTGGTGTGCGAGATGAGCGGACACCCCGAGGGCGTGCGCTCCGCGTTCCGCATGTGCCGCAACGGCGGGCACGTCCGGCTGCTGGGGCTGCCGAAGGACCCGGTGGAAGTCGACCTCGCGCGCGACGTCATCTTCAAGGGTCTCCACGTGTACGGCGTGGTGGGGCGGCTCATGTACCGGACGTGGATCGAGATGCGGGACTTCCTGGCGTCGGGGCGTCTCGATGTCGAGCCGGTCATCACCCACCGGCTCCCGTTCGACCGCTTCGCGGAAGGGTTCGACTCCATGTATTCCGGCGAGGCGGCGAAGGTCGTCCTCATGCTGGACTAGCAGCCCGGTCCCCGTGGCGCGCGCCGCCGCCCCCGTCGTCCCGGCCTTCGCCGCCGCCGCGCTGCTGGCGGCCGGGTGCTGGCGGATCGGGGAGGGCGCCCCCAGCGAGGCGCTCGTCACCTGGGTCGCGTATCCGGAGACGGTCGAGGTGGGTGCGCCGTTCTCCTTCGAGTTCGGCGGGCCCGTGTCCGAGGACCAGTGCGGCCGGCTGGACACCGCCACGCTTGCGGTCACCGACTCCTCGATCGACCTCGCGGCCCGGCGGAGCACCTTCCGCACCATGTGCGCGCCCCAGCACGTCAGCTTCTACGAGGCACGGCCCATCACGCTCGAGACCCCCGGGCGCTACCGGGTCCGCACCGCGACCGACATCGATCTCGGCACGCTCGTCGCGACGGACAGCGGAGGATTCTCCGGCATCCGCACGTGGGGCGAGGGGACGATTCGCGAGGCGGCCGGGTGCTGGCTGTTCGGCCCGGGGTGGATCGGCGGCCAGCGGGTATTCGCGCTCGACGGCCTCAGCCCCGAGCTTCGCGAGGCGGGGACCGATCGCGTCCTCCATGTCCGCGGGCAGTTGCGAGGCTTCATCTCGTGCGGCAACTGGGGGTCGCGCCCCAGAATCCGTGTGGACACCGCGTGGGCCACCGACAAGCGGGTCGGCGACCTCTACCCCTGAGCGATGCGATCCGGGACGACGCGATCATGACACTGTATGAGGAGCGGGATGTGATGATGTCGAATGTGAACCGGGGCCTCGAGCACCGCCTCGTCTCCGAACTCGGGGAGATGAGGGAGAACGGGGTTCACAAGGAACTGCTGCACATCATGGGGCGGCAGGCTCCCGTCGTGGACATCGATGGCCTGGGCGAGACCATCAACATGTGCTCGAACAACTACCTGGGCCTGTGCGACGAACCCTCGGTGATGAAGGCGGTGAAGGACGGGGTGGACGAGTACGGCGCGGGGACCTCCTCGGTGCGCTTCATCTGCGGGACGTTCGACATCCACCGCGAACTCGAGGCGAAGATCGCGGACTTCCTCGAGACGCCGGCCTCCCTCACCTACACCTCCGCGTGGAACGCGAACGAGGGCCTCTTCGCGCCACTCCTGGGCGCGGATGACGCCCTGATCTCGGACCGGCTCAACCACGCCTGCATCATCGACGGAATCCGCCTCTGCAAGGCGCGCCGCTTCATCTACGACCACATGGACATGGACTCCCTGCGCGAGGCCCTCGAGGCGAGCCGCGACGCGCGCCACCGGCTCGTCATCACGGACGGCATCTTCTCGATGGAGGGGGAGATCGCGCCGCTCCCGGAGATCCGGGAACTGTGCGACCGCTACGACGCGATCATGGCCGTGGACGACTCGCACTCGACGGGGGTGCTGGGCGACACGGGACGGGGGACGCCCGAGCACTTCGGGATGCACGGCGAGGTCGACATCGTCACGTCGACGGTCGGCAAGGCGCTCGGGGGCATGGCGGGCGGCTTCACGGCCAGCTCCGAAGCCGTCATCGACTATCTCGTCCAGGCGTCGCGCACCCAGTTGTTCACCAACGCCCTGCCCTGCCATTCGGCGGCCGGGGCCATGGCCGCGATCGAGCACCTGGAGGCGCACCCGGAACTCGTGGCCCGGCTCCGCGACAACACGGAGTATTATCGGGAGGGGTTGATCGAACTCGGATACAAGCCGATTCCCGGCGGCACGCCCATCGTCCCCGTCATCATCGGAAGGACGGCGGATGCGATCCGGCTCAGCCGCGAACTGCTGCGCGAGGGCGTGTTCGTCATCGGGTTCGGATATCCGGTGGTCCCGCGCGGGGAGGCCCGGATCCGCTGTCAGTTGTCGGCCGCGCACGAGCGAGAACACATCGACGCCGCCCTCGCCGCCCTGAAGAAGGTGGGCGAGCGGCTCCACCTGATCTGACGCCTTGGCGCCACGGAGACTGCAGAGAGCATGGGATCGCGAGGGAGCATGGGATCGTGACTGAGCGCGGACTGAATCGGGAGCTGCCCGGGGGGATGGTGATCGCCCCGTCGATCCTCGCCGCGGACTACGCGCGGCTGGGTGCGGAGGTGGCCGAGGCGGAGGCGGCGGGCGCGGAGTGGTTCCAACTCGACGTCATGGACGGGCACTTCGTCCCCAACCTCACGATCGGGCTGCCGGTGCTGGAGTCGTTGCGCGCCGTGTCCGACTCCTTCCTCGACGTGCACCTGATGATCGACAACCCCGGCGAGTTCCTCGAGCCGTTCGCGGCGGCCGGGGCCGACATGCTCACGGTCCACCAGGAGGTGTCGGCCCACCTGCACGGGGACCTGCACCGGATCCGGGAGCTTGGCTGCTACGCCGGCGTCGCGCTCAACCCGGCCACGCCCGCGGAGACGCTGTCGGAAGTCCTGGGATACGTGGATCTCGTCCTCGTGATGACGGTGAACCCGGGGTTTGGAGGACAGAAGTTCATCGCCGAGGCGGTGCCGAAGATTTCCACGGTGCTTCGGATGGCCGCGGATCGCGGGCTGGCTCCGCCGGCCATCCAGGTGGACGGGGGGATCGATCCCGCGTCCGCGCCCGTGTGCGCCGCGGCGGGGGCGTCGGTGTTCGTGGCCGGTTCCTCGGTCTTCCGGTGGGCGCCGGGTATCGCCGCGAACATGGCGGCGCTCGGCGACGCCCTCGCGCCCTACGGCTGAGGAACGGATGAACCGCGGCCTCTCGCGCGACGAACTCGTCCGCTACGGACGTCACGTCAGCATCCCCGAGGTGGGGGTGGAGGGCCAGCGGCGCCTGCTGGCTTCGAGCGTGCTCATCGTGGGCGCGGGCGGGTTGGGTTCGCCGGCCGCGCTCTACCTCGCTGCGGCGGGGGTGGGACGGCTCGGCCTCGTGGACCACGACCGCGTGGAACTCTCGAACCTGCAGCGCCAGGTGCTATACGACACGGATGCGGTCGGGACGCCGAAGCTCGCCTCCGCCCGGGCGCGGCTCGCGGGGCTGAACCCGGACGTCGCCGTCGAGACCTTCGAGACGCGCCTGGATTCGGGGAACGCGTTCGAGATTCTCGAGGGATGGGACTTCGTCATCGACGGCAGCGACAACTTCCCGACCCGGTATCTCGTGAACGATGCCTGCGTGATGCTCGGGATACCGTTCGCGTACGGGGCCATCCTCCGCTTAGAGGGTCAGGCGTCGGTGTTCGCGGCTCCGGATGGCCCCTGCTATCGCTGCCTGTTCCGGGATCCTCCGCCTCCGGATCTCGTGCCGAATTGCGCGGAAGCCGGGGTGCTCGGGGTCCTGCCCGGCATCGTGGGATCGATCCAGGCAAACGAGGCGATCAAGTGGCTGGCGGGGATCGGCGACACGCTCGCCGGACGCCTGCTCCTCATCGACGCGCTCCGCATGGAGTTCCGCTCGCTGGACATCGCCCGTGACGCCGAGTGCGTGGTGTGCGGCCCGGAGCCGACGGTGACGGAACTCATCGACTACGAGCGCTTCTGCGGGGAGACCGGCGGCGGCGCGGAGGATCGCACGGAAACGGAGGGCGCCTTGCACGGCCTCGACATCGACGTACACGAACTGAAGCGCCGGGTCGACGCCGGCGAGCGTTTCCAGCTCATCGACGTACGCGAAGACTACGAGTGGGCGATCTGCAACCTGGAGGAGGCGGGGGCGCGGCTCGTGCCGCTCGCCACGCTCCCGGAGGCGGTGGAGAGCCTGGACGCGTCGGAACCCCTCGTCATCCACTGCCGCTCGGGCCCCCGCGGCGACCGCGCCGTCGAGTACCTGCGCGCGGTCGGGTTCGAGCACGCCGTGAACCTCGCGGGGGGGATCCTCGCGTGGGCCGAGGAGATCGATCCCGCGATGCCGCAGTACTGATGCGCATCGTCTCGCTCCTCGCGTCCGGCACCGAGATCGTCGACGCGCTCGGTCTCGGCGAGAGTCTCGTCGGCATCTCGCACGAGTGCGATCACCCGCCGCACCTGCTCGACCGTCCTCGCGTCAGCCGCCCCCGCTTCGACCCGGAGGGCCTCACGAGCGGGGAGATCGACGCCGCCGTGCGACAGGCCATGGTCGAACACGGCAGCGTGTACGAGATCGACGGGGCCGTCCTCGAAAGGCTCGATCCGGACGTCATCCTCACTCAAGCCGTGTGCGACGTGTGCGCCGTGCCGACCGACGAGGTGCAGGAGGCGCTCGGGGGGCGCGGGATCGAGGCCGAGGTCGTCTCGCTCGACGCCCATACGATCGAGGACATCCTCGCCTCGATCACGCAGGTGGCGCGCGCCGCGGGCGATCCGGACGTCGCCCGGGACGCGGGGGGATCGCTCCGGAAGCGACTCGACGCGGTGCGCGAGGCGGTGGGGGACGCGGACGCGCCCGGGGTGCTCGGGATCGAATGGTTCGATCCGCCGTTCGCGCCCGGTCACTGGGTGCCCGAGATGGTCGAGCTTGCCGGCGGCCGGAACCTGGCGGGCGAGGCGGGGCAGCCCTCCCGCGAGGTGTCGTGGGAGGAGATGGGAGATCTCGATCCCGACGCGCTCCTCCTCATGCCGTGCGGCTACGGCTTGGAGGCAGCGCGGGCCGATGCCGACGCGCACGCCGAACGTCTGCGGGAGGTGGCGCCGCGCGCGGTCGCCGACGGCCGCACCTGGGTCGTCGACGCCTCCTCCTACTTCAACCGCTCGGGTCCCCGCTTCGTCACCGGCGTCGAGATCCTCGGCGGACTGCTCCACCCCGACCGCCTCCCCGCCCCGGATCCGGCGGTCGCCGCCGTGTGGACGCCCCCAGCCTGACGAGCCCGTTCAGGTCGCGGCGGGGACCATGACGAATCCCGCCGTCCCGAAGTGTCGATCGAGTGTCAACGCTTCGTGGATCCGCAGCTCGGACATGATAGCGAAGCTCGTGGCGTCGGCGAGCGAAAAATCCTGGTCCGTGAAACGTCGGATCCACTCGTCGACAGCCACGTCTTCGCGTGCCGGTGTCACATGCTCGATCCGATTTGGAGGTCGCCGGACCGCTTCGAGGAAAGCGAGCGCAACCTCTCGCCCCACGCGCCGCAGCAACAGCGCGTGGCTCTCGGCAACCACGAGGTTGGAAGTCACGACGGCGACGCCCCGCCGAACCCGGACGCGGAGAGCCTCGACAAGCGCCTGATGATCCGGGTGTGCGCCGTCAGCCAAGGGATACCAGGCGCTGGTATCGACGAATACCGCTCTCACTTCGAGCCGCCGCCGGACTCACCGCTCCGGTCGGATGACCACGAGTGGATCTCGGCGTCGGCAAGAACTTCATCGTGAGCGCGCGCGACATCCAGACTCGCTTCGCCTTCGCATGGCGTCCCGCGGAAGAGGCCAACGATCGAGAGCGCCGGGTGGCGATCCGGATCCAGGAGTTGGGATTCCAGCGCCTTGAGACCCTTCCTCAGCACGTCCGACTTGGTCGTATCGAGGGTTTCTCGCAGCCGCTCCAAGCGCCTCCGTTCGGAGGGCGCAAGGTAGACCTGGACAGGCTCGCGCGCCCGCCCCGCGTCACGCATCCGCTCGACCTCACGCTTGGAATCATGAATAGACATCATGATTCATGATATCGCGCGACATCAGGAAATGCGAATGGCCTCGAAACGCGGACCGGGATTCTGTCTGCTAGCCCCGGAAGGGGGGGTAGTGGCCGAGGTCGTAGGCGCGGATCGAGAGGACGCCGCGCGACCCAATCCCCACGTCGGCGAGGGTGCGCGTTTCGTCGCGGATGCGGCGCTCGGCGAACTCGGTGTAGAAGTCGCCCGGGTCGTCCGAGGAGCGCTGGAGCATCGCGCGGATTCCGAAGGCCTTGGCGTCGGCCACGGTCGTGTCGGCCGGCAGGTCGGCCACGTGCTCGAGCCAGCGGTCGGGCATGATGAGGCGAACCGTGATGGCGTTCATTCTCAGTGGACGTTGCGTAGGGTGTAGAGGAAACGCTTCGCGAGGTCGGTCACGTCGAGGCCCACGACGCGGTCCGTCTCCACGCGGACGTTCGTGTGGCCGCCCGCGCGGTCGACCGCGAAGCGGGCGAGACCGATCTCGCCGGCGAAGGTGACGGATGCGTCGGTCTCCTCGTGAACCCGAAGCCCGGAGTGCTCGCCGAAGAAGCTTTTCGCGCGGTCGAGCACATCTTCCGGGGACAGGTCGGTGATCGTGACGTATCGCATGTGGAGAACCCCCTGTTCGGGCCGGAAAATCTTGCCCCTCCGGCGGCGCGTCAACCGGACTGCGCGAGGACCGCGAGCGAACGATTGGCGACAGGCCCCCGGGGGCGATACCATCTCCCGCCATGAGCCCGCCCATCTCGTTCGGCCGCTTCTTTCTGCCCGGCCCGACCGAAGTCCCTCCGGATCTGTTCGACGCCATGCGGCGACCCGTCGTCGGGCACCGGAGCGCCGAGGTCTCGGGCCTCGTGGAAGCGATGCAACCGTCCGCGTCGCGACTCTTCCGGACGTCGCGCCCGGTGTACCTGTCGACCTCGTCCGCCACCGGCATGATGGAGGCGGCGATCACGAACCTCACGCGCCGCCGCGTCCTCTGCCTCACGAACGGGTCGTTCAGCAAGCGGTTCCACGCGATCGCCGAAGCGACGGGGCGCCCCGCGGACGCGCTCGAGGCGGAGTGGGGCGAGCCGAACCTGCCGGAGCGGCTGCGCGACGCGCTCGCCGCGGCGCCGGGCCGGTACGACCTCGTCACCGTCGTCCACTCGGAGAGTTCGACCGGCGTCCTCAATCCGCTGGAGGAACTCGCCGCCGTCGTCCACGAGTTCGACGACGTGCTGATCGCGGTCGATACGGTCTCATCCCTGGCGGGGGCGCCGGTGGAGACCGACGAGTGGGGATTGGACTTCGTTCTCACGGGGTCGCAGAAGGCGGTGGCGCTGCCCCCAGGCCTCGCACTGGCCGTCGCGTCCGAGCGGGCGCTTGCCCGCGCGAAGGAGGTCGAACACCGCGGCTTCTACTTCGACATCCTCAAGTTCGAGAAGAACCTTGAGCGCTGGCAGACGCCGAATACCCCGGCCGTCTCCCTCTTCTTCGCCCTCGAACGGCAGTTGAACCGGATGATGGAGGAAGGGCTGGAGGCGCGCTGGGAGCGACATGACGCGATGGCCCGCCGGACGTACGAATGGGTGGACCGAACGGCCGCGCGCACGGGCCGGCCGTGGCGCGTGCTCGCGCCGGAAGGCTACCGTTCGCCCTGCGTGACCGTCATCATGCTTCCGGACGGTCTGACGGGTCCCGAGGTCGTCTCCCGCGCGCTGGCGCACGGATACACCGTGGCGGCGGGCTACGGGCCCCTGAAGCAGCCGTCGTTCCGGATCGGACACATGGGCGAGCACACGCTCGACGAGTTGGAGGCGCTTCTGGCCGTCCTCGACGAAGTTCTGTGATATAGCCACATAACGTGAGCGAGACGTCGTGAGCGATTCGGCCGGGGACACGCAGCGCCTTCTCATCGCGGACCCCCTTCTCCCGGAGGGGATCGAGACGCTGCGCGCCGCGCCGGGGATCGCCGTCGAAGACCTCAGCGACGGGGACCGCGAGGGGCTCCTGCGTGCGCTGCCGGGCGCATCGGCGCTGATCGTGCGCAGCCGTACGAAGGTGGATGCGGAGCTCATCGAAGCCGGCGACTCCCTCCGGGTCATCGGCCGCGCGGGCGTTGGCGTGGACAACATCGATATCCCGGCCGCGACCCGCCGCGGGATCGCGGTGCTGAACGCCCCCGCCGCGAATACCCAGTCGACCGCCGAGTTGGCCTTCGCGCTCCTCCTCGCGGCGGCGCGCCGGATTCCGGAGGCGGACGCGAGCATCCGCGCGGGGGAGTGGCGGCGCAAGGAACTGCGGGGCATCCAGCTCAGCGGCAAGACGCTGGGGGTCATCGGGCTCGGCCGCATCGGGGCGGAGGTCGTGTGGCGCGCGCGGGCCTTCGGCATGCGCGTGATCGCCCACGACCCGTTCGTGAGCGCCGAGCGGGCGAGCGACCTCGGCGTCGAACTCGCCGACCTCGACGCGCTGCTGCCCGCGTGCCACGCGATCACCGTCCACGTCCCGCTCTCCGACGAGAACCGCGGCTTCATCGGCCGCCGGGAGATCGCGGCCATGCGGCCGGGTACGATCCTGATCAACGCGGCGCGGGGCGGGCTCATCGACGAGGCTGCGCTGGCCGACGCACTGCAGAGCGGCCACCTGGGCGCGGCCGGGCTCGATGTGTTCGCGACGGAGCCGCTCCCCGCCGACAGCCCGTTGCGCGACGCGCCGCAGCTCGTATGCAGCCCCCACCTCGGGGCCTCGACCTTCGAAGCCCAGCGGCAGGTCTCGCGGCAGATCGCCATCTCCGTGCGCAACGCGCTGATCGAGGGCGATTTCAGCGCCGCCCTCAACGCCCCGTTCGAGGCCGAAGATCGGGACGGAGCGGGACCCATCATGTACCTCGGCCGCTGCCTGGGCCGACTGCTGGCCGGGCTCGACGACGCGGCGCCGAGCCGGATCGAGGTCCGTTACGGCGGGCCGCGCGACGGCGTCCTCGGCCCCCTCGCGGCGAGCGTGGCGGTGGGCTTTCTCGAACGTCGGGTCGACCCGCCGCTCAACGTCGTGAACGCGCTGTCGATCGCGGGCGAGCGCGGTCTGGAGATCGTGCGCGTCCGCACGCAGGCCGTGGGGGACTACACGAACTACGTCGAACTCGGAGTGCGGTACGGCCGGCGTGAGACCGAGGTCGTGGGAGGGGCGCTGATGGGGGCGGGGATGGAACCGCGGATCGTGCGCGTGGGGACGTTTCGCGTCGACACGCAGCCGCTCGGCACGTGCCTCTTCATCCGCAATCGCGACCGGCCGGGCGTGATCGGTGCCGTGGGCACCGTGCTCGGCGAGGCGAACGCGAATATCGCCGAATACCACCTGGCGCGGCGGCGCGGCGGGGGCCGTTCTCTCGGCGTCGTGCGGATCGACGGAGAAGTTCCTCCCGAGGTGCTGCGCGGCCTGAGCGAACTCGAGGGGATCGACGAAGTCCGCCAGATCCACTTCGACTGAACGCTAGCGAACTCTAGCGGCTGAAGTAGCTCCGGGTCTCGCGCCATACGACGCCGGACAGGAGCAGGAGTCCCACCAGGTTCGGCGCCGCCATGAGGCCGTTCAGGATGTCCGAGATGAGCCACACGACATCCAGTTCCACGACGGCCGCGAGCCCGACCACGATCACGAACACCAGCCGGTAGGGGCGGATCACGCGTTCGCCGAACAGGTAGGCGAAGCTCCGTTCTCCGTAGTAGGACCACCCGAGCATCGTGCTGAAGGCGAAGGTCGCGAGGCCGAGCGCGACGACGATGTCCCCCGCGCCCGCGAGCAGGCTCGTGTCGAAGGCGAGTTGCGTCATGTTCGCGCCCTCGGCCCCCGACTGCCACGCGCCCGTCGTCAGGATCGCGAGTCCCGTCAGGGTGCAGACCACGATGGTGTCGATGAACGTCTGCGTCATGGAGACCAGGGCCTGCCGCACCGGCTCGCGCGTCTGCGCCGCGGCGGCGGCGATCGCCCCCGTGCCCAGTCCGGATTCGTTCGAGAAGATCCCGCGCGCGACGCCGAAGCGCATCGCCTGGAGCACGGTGTAGCCGAGCGCCCCGCCGGCCACCGCCTGCCCCCCGAACGCGTGCTCGAACACGAGCCGGAAGGCCGCCGGGATCTGTGCCGCGTTGGAGATGAGGACGACAGCAGCGACGCCCATGTAGAGGATGATCATCGTCGGCACGATGACGCTCGCCACCCGCCCGATGGACCGGATCCCCCCGATGATGACGAGGCCGACGGCCGACGCCGTGACGAGTCCCATGACCCAGTGCGGCACGTGAAACGACTCGTTCATGGCGTCGGCGACCGCCTGCGACTGGACGCCGTTGCCGATCCCGAAGGCCGCGAGGGTCGCGAAGAGCGCGAAGGCGATCGCCAGGCCCCGACCGATGCTGCCCCGTCCGAGACCGTGCTCGAGGTAGTACATGGGACCGCCCGCCTTCTCGCCCCGGGCGTCCGTCTCCCGGTAGCGGACGCCGAGCACCGCTTCCGCGTACTTCGTCGCCATCCCGAGGAGTCCCGTCACCCACATCCAGAAGAGCGCCCCCGGGCCGCCCGCGCCGATGGCCGTCGCGACGCCCACGATGTTCCCGGTGCCGACCGTGGCGGCCAGCGCGGTCATGAGTGCCTGGAAGTGCGAGATGTCGCCCTCGCCGCCCGGTTCGCGGCGCTTGACGAGCGCCAGCCAGAGCGCGTGCCCCAGCCGGCGGAACTGGAGGCCCCGCAGCAGCAGCGTGTAGACGAGGCCGGTGGTGAGGAGGAGGATGATGAGGGGGACGCCCCACACCCAGGCCTGAACCGCCTCCAGCATTCCGATGGTGGAAATTGCTGTCACCTCGTACTGGAGGTCATCGGGGAGAGCGCGCCGGACGGTCGCGCCGGGCGACCACGGCGAGCGAACCGTGACGTTAGACGCGTGTCCGAGCCGCCGTCAACGTAACGGGACCTGCGCGGGGTTTCCGCCGGTGGGCCCGCACTTTGGACGGACGGACGGCTTGCGTACCTTCCTGCCGCTGGGCGAAGGCCCGCGTACGACCCCTTGTCCAATTCGTTCTTCGGGATCCCGCGCTTGAACCAGGACCAGTCGGAGCCCGCGGCGGGAACGGTCCCGCCGCAGCCGGAAGCGCTCGAGACCCTCTCGGGCGCGATCGAGCGGGGGCGTCACCTCGCGCTCATCGCCGCCGAGGGAGCGGGCCTTGCCGCCCTCTACGCGGCTGCCGCCGTGCGGGACCTTGCCGCCGGCGAGGCGGAGGGCCGCGCCTTCGTGCTCACCGCAACGGTGGACCGCGCGCGGCGCTGCGCGGCGGGCATGCATGCCGTCGCGCGGGCCGCCGGACGCGAGGTCGTCGTCGTGCCGGGCGCCGCGGGCGGGGCGGTGGCGCGGGCGCCGATCCTGGTCGGGCCTCCGGCGGTGCTGCTGGAGGGCGTGCGCAGGGGCGACATCCCGGCCGCGGCGCTGTGCACCCTGGTCCTCGATGATGTGCGTGCGCTCGAGCCGGCGCGGGCGGCCGTCGAGGCCGTGGTGCAGGCCTCGGGCGACGGGGCCCGTCGGATCGCGACGACCCACGCCCGGGATGCGGCGTTCGACGAGCTGGTCGAGCGCTGGCTGCCGCGCGCGCGCCGGTGGCCGAACGAACTGTTCGCCGAGTCGCGGGCCGGGGAGTCGGAGGCGGGCCGCGCGGCCGGCCCTGCGATCGCGGTCGCGAGCCGGGCGACGCGCGAGGGGCGGCTGGCCCGCGTGGCCGAGTTGCTTCACGACCTCACGCGGGGCGGAGCGGCCGCCGTCAGCATCGAGACAGCCCACGACGCCGTCGCCGATGTGAGCGCCGCGCTCTCGCTGGCCGGGCTGCGCGTCGCCGGGTCCGACGCAGCCGGCACGGCGGAAACGGACGACGGAGAGGCCGAGACCGGGGGCGGCGCGGGCGAGACGGACGGCGACGCTGCCGAGACGGACGGCGGCGACGCGGTGCGGGTCGGGGGGTGGGGCGAGGTCGACCCCGCCGCCCATGCGGTCGCGTTCGAACTGCCGCCCGCGCCGGAGCCCCTCGCCCGCGCGGCGGCGGCTGCCGAGCGCTGTTACGCCATCGTCGACTCGCTGCACGAACGGCAGCTCGAGCTGACGGCGTTGCGGGCCGGGCTGCGGGTCGCCCCCCTGGCCGAGTCCGCCGACCCCGCGCTCATGGACGACGTTGCCGCCTTCCGGGCCCGCGTCGCCGACGCGCTGGAGCAGCAGGACCTCGCGAGCGGCGCGCTCCTCCTCGCCCCTCTCATCCGCGAGCACGGCGCCGCGCGCGTGGCCGCCGCCCTCGCCGGACTCCTCCGGGCGGCGGACCGGCCGGCCGCCGGGGAGAGGGAGGCCGCACCCGGCGGCGCACCGCCCGGCGACGCCGCGACCGCGCCTCCCGACAGGAGCGCCCGGCGCGCCACTCGCCCCACCTGGACCAAGGTCTTCGTCGGCGTCGGCAAACGCGACGGCGCGGGCCCCGGCGACCTCGTCGGCGCGATTACCGGCGAAACGTCCGTGGCGGGCGGGCAGATCGGCCGCATCGACATCCGGCAGAACTTCACCCTCGTCGACATCGATTCGCTGGCCGCCGACGCCGTGGTCCGCGGCCTCGACGGCAGCCGGATCAAAGGGCGTCAGGTCGTCGCGCGCCTGGACCGCGGGGCGCGATGAGTCGGATGGGCCTCGTGCGGCGCCTGTTCGACTTCAGCCGGTTCGAAGGCCGCCTCCTCGGCGCCACCGTCTTCACGGTGAGTCTCACGATCATCGGGACGATCGGCTTCGCCGCCATGCCCGACTACAACCTGTCCGACGCATTCTTCATGACCGTGATCACGGTCTCGGCGGTCGGGTACGGCGAAATCCGGACGCTCACGGACGGCGGCCGCATCTTCGCGAGTTTCATGATCGCGGGCGGCATCGTCACGCTCGCGATCTGGTTCGCCCTCATCACCGCCACCCTCGTCGAGATGGACCTGACCCAGTCACTCAAGAGACGAAGAACGATGAAGAGGATCGACCGCCGCAGGGACCATGTGATCCTGTGCGGGGCGGGCCGCACCGGCCTGGCCGCGCTCAAGAGGCTCGCCACGCGCGGGACTCCGTACGTCACCATCGAACACGACCCCACGCAGATCGAGGAGGCACGCCGGATCGACCCCGACGCGCTGGTCATCGAGGGGGATGCGACCGATGACGACGCGCTCCTTTCGGCCGGGATCGAGCGAGCGCGCGGGCTCATCGCCTCGCTGAGCGCGGACACCGACAACGCGTTCGTGTGCCTGGCCGCGCGCGAACTGAACCCGGACCTGACGATCGTGGGGCGGGCGCGTTCCGAGGACGCGGTGAGCAAGCTCAAGAAGGCCGGCGCCGACCGCGTCGTCACCCCGAACTCGACGGGCGGCATCCAGATGGCCTCGCTCGTCCTGCGGCCCGACGTCACGCTCTTCGTCGACTTCGATACCCCCGGCAACGCCGGCGGCATGGGGCTTCTGCTGGAGCAGGTATCCGTGCCGGAGTCCTCCGAGGTCGCCGGACTCACCCTGGCCGAAGCGAAGATCCAGGCCAAGACGGGCCTGCTCGTCGTCGCGATCCAGCGCGGAAGCGAGGGGGGCGGCGACGCCGATGGCTTCGTCTACAACCCGGGACCGGATGAGAAGCTACGGGCCGGCGACGATCTCGTGGTGCTCGGACCCCGGTCCAGCTTCGCCGAACTGCGCAACTTCCTGAGCTGACTCAGAGCTTCTCGGGGTTCTCCTGGAAGAAGGGCCGCCACTTCTCCTCGGGCGAGGGCGGCGTCAGGAGGCTCACGACGATCAGGAGTCCGAGCGACATGAGCACGCCGGGAATCACGATGTAGTCGCTCGAAGCGAAGTCGAACGCGGTCCCCCCGATCGTGGCGGTGAAGTTCACGCCGAACTGGGACAGGAGCGCGATCCCAACGATGCTTCCGAGTCCGCCCGCGATACACGCCACCCCTCCCTGCGGCGTCACGCGGCGCCACAGGAAGGCGGCAAGGAGCGCCGGCGTGAGGCTCGCCCCAACGAGCGAGTAGGCGTAGAGCGCCATCTCGAGCACGGTGTCGAACCGCGTCAGCAACACGAGCCCCAGCCCGCCGAACAGGACGACGCACAGGCGCTGCAGCGCCAGCTTCCGCCCTTCGCTCGCGTCCGGATCCACGAAGCGTTCGTAGAGGTCCCGGCTCACGTTCGTCGAGGGCACGAGCAGGAAGGTGTTGCCTGTCGAGAGGACGATGGCGACCGCCGCTGCGAGGAGAATCGCGCCCCCGACGATCGGCAGGCCGTTGGCGGCGATGTGAAGGATGATCGTCTCCGATGCGGCGCGACCGACGAGCGACACCTGCTCGGGGTCCGCGAGTTCGGGGAAGACGGCGCGGCCCACGATCGCGATCAGGGCCAGCGTCGTCTCGATGAAGACGACCCCGAGGAACATGCCGACCACGGCCTTCTTGGCGGATCCCGCGTCCTTGGCGGAGAAGAACTTCTGGTACATCCCGCTCTCGCCCAGGATGAGCAGGAAGGTGGGCATCGCGACGCCGATGACCCAGAGCACGTTGTGCCCCCCGAGGACCGTGAGGTGCTCCTCCGGGAGCCCGGCCGCGATCGCGCCCACGCCGCCGTTGGAGAGGACGAGATAGGGGAGGCCGATGACGATGCCGAGCGTGATGATGATCCCGTTCAGGATGTCGACGGAGACGATGGACACCATTCCGGCGAGCGCCGTGAACGCCACGATCGTGACGCAGGTGATGATCATCCCGGTGGTGGGCGAGATCGCGCCGTCGGTGACGATGCTCAGGATCCAGCCGCCGCCCCGGAACTGGTAGGCGGCGATCGTGACGTAGGCGAGGATGATCGCGACCGTGCCGAGGATGCGCGCCGCCGCGTTGTAGCGCTGTTCGAGGATGTCCGGGACGGTGTACTTGGCGATCGAGCGCACGCGGGGCGCGAGGTAGAAGGCGACGAGGAGCCCGACCCAGGCGCCGAAGGAGAACCACAGCTCCGCGATCCCCGTGCGGTAGGCCAGGCCGGCCCCGGCGAAGAGCGACCCCGACCCGATCCAGGTGCAGATGAGTGTCCCCACGAGGAGCACCACCGGCACGTTCCGGCCCGCCACCATGAAGTCCGCGTGGCTCTTGATCTGCCGGGAGCGCCACACGCCGATCGCGATGAGGATGAGCGGGTAGCCGAAGACGGCGATCGTCAGCAGGTCCATCCGCTACTCCCCTTTCGACATGCGACGCTTCAACTCCTCGAGCATCGCGTCCGCCCGCGCCTCCCGCAGTTCCCGCTCGGCCACGAAGTCCCGCTGCGGCGCGCCGGCCATCGGATCGAGCGCCTCGTCCACCTGGCGGCGCGCGTCGTCGAGGTCGCCCTTTCCCTCCATCTTCTCGGCCATGCGATCGAACGCATCCACCGAGTCGAGCCGGTCGGTGGAGTGCTGGATCGCCTGCGCGCGCCGTTGCTGCACGCTGAGCGAATCCCGCCGCGCCATGGCGCTCTTCAACTGTTCCGCGCCCTGCGCCGCCTCGGCCTTCTGCTGCTCAAGTTCGGCCTGCGTCCCCTCGGCCTTGAGAACGAGCACCTCGAGCCGCTGGCGGTGCCGCGCCGCGAACCGGTTCGCGACCTCGACCGTCTCCGCGTCCCCGATTTCGGCGGCCTTCGCCGCGCGCCGTTCGGCGACCCGGGCCGCCTCCCCTTCCTTGTCGGCCTGGCGCACCTGCGACTCCAGCAGCCCCTCGAGTTCGGAGATCCGCGCCCGCGTATCGACGAGTTCCTGGCGCATGGCGCGGATGACGCGGTCGATGTCGTCCTCGGACGCCCCGGGCTGCTTCGCTTCCATCCGGTCGAGCGCCTCGTCGACCATCTGCCTGAGTTTTCTGAACATGGCCCTAGTTTAGCAGCCCCCGGCAAAACGCCGCCACCGCTCGCGTCCCGATGTCGCGCCGCGGTTCGGGCCGGGTTTCGCGGGTTGCCGTCGATACAATACCCCTGTATAGTATATTTCACGTAAGGACGACCGCAGACCGATTCGACGGATCGAAGTCGGATGGCCGGTCGATGATGGACGCGAGCGTGGAGGGAATGGCGGTGAGCGACGCGGGGCCGCATGCGATGGGGATCGCGGAGGGGACGAAACACGACCTCGGCCGTCGGTTGGCCCGTATCCGGGGACAGGTCGGGGGCATCGCCCGCATGGTGGAGGATGAACGGTACTGCCCGGACATCCTGCAACAGTTCGCCGCCGTTCACTCCGCGCTTCGCGCGGCCGAGAAGGAACTCCTGCTGAACCATCTCGAGCGCTGCGCCACCCACGCCATCGAGGAAGGCGGCGACGACGCCGCGCGGGTGCGCGCGGAGATCGCGGACCTCTTCATGCGCTTCGCCGGAAAGTAATCACCGGAAGGATGACGATGGACGGATCGACCGCCACACCGACCCCTGAGCGGAGGACTTATCGGATCGCCGGCATGCACTGTGCCGGTTGCGTCGGCTCCGTGGAGAGGAGCCTCAACGCGGTCGACGGCGTGGAAGCGTCGGTGAGCCTGCCGGCCGAATCCGCGACGCTGACGTTCACCCGGGACGTGGGCTTCGAGGAACTCGCCGCGGCCGTCGAAGGGGCCGGCTACGAGATCGAACCCATCGCGGACGTGGACCGCGGAGAGGCGGAGCGCTCGCGCCTCGCGGAGGCGGAAGCCCGCTCCCGCGAGGCGCGGAAAACCATGTGGACCGCGTGGGCACTCACGGTCCCGGCCATGGTGTGGATGCTGCCGGAGATGATCGCCGGGGTCCGCTGGCCATCGCCCCTCGTCTTCGACCTCGGCGTCACGGTGCTCGGGGCCGCCGTCCTCTTCGGGCCGGGGGGACCCACGCTGCGCAGCGCGTGGCGTTCGGCGCGCGGCCGCACGCCGAACATGGACGTCCTCATCGCGCTCGGGGCCGGCGTCTCCGTGCTCACCGGGGCGTGGGCGATCCTCCACGTGCTCGGGTTCGCCCCGATGATCATGAACTTCGCGCCGGTGGGCGCGATGATCGCCGCCATCCACCTCACGGGCCGCTACGTGGAGGCGAAGGCGCGCGGCCGCTCTTCGTCGGCGATCCAGGCTCTGCTTTCGCTCGAGGCGCCGATGGCCCGCGTCGAGCGGGAGGGCGCCGTACTCGAGGTCCCGACCCGCGACGTCGCCGTGGGCGACGTGATGATCATCCGCCCGGGCGAGAAGATCCCTACGGATGGCGTCGTCCTCGAGGGAAGGAGCGCGGTCGATGAATCGCTCGCGACGGGCGAGTCGATCCCGGTCGAGAAGGAACCCGGCTCCTCCGTCCTCGGTTCGACGGTCAATCACTCGGGTGCGCTCCGCGTGCGGGCGACCGGCGTGGGCGAGGACACCTTCCTCTCCAACGTCATCCGTCTCGTGGAGGAGGCGCAGGCGAGCAAGGTCCCGATCCAGGAGTTCGCGGACCGGGTGACCGCCATCTTCGTGCCCGTCATCCTCGTCGTCGCGCTGGCGGCCTTCGCGGGCTGGTTCGTCGTGCCCGGAGTCTTCACGGAGGCCGCGCGCTGGGCGTCGGGGTTCATCCCGTGGGTGAACCCGGAACTGGGCCGCCTCTCGCTCGCGCTCTACGCGGCGGTCGCGGTGCTCGTCATCGCCTGCCCCTGCGCGCTCGGGCTCGCCACCCCCACGGCGCTCATGGTCGGGACCGGCCTCGGAGCGACCCGCGGCGTCCTCATCCGGGACGGGGCGGCCGTGCAGACGCTGGATCGCGCGGACACGCTCGTCTTCGACAAGACCGGCACCCTGACCCGCGGCGCTCCTCGCGTCGTCGAGATCTTCGCGACCGATGAAGCCGCCGAGGGGCGCGTACTCGCACTCGCCGCCGCGGTGGAGGACGCCTCGGAGCATCCCCTCGCCCGCGCCGTCGTCGACGAGGCGCGCGGGCACGGCATCCCCTTCTCCCGGGCGGACGGCGTCGAGGCCCGGGTCGGGATGGGCATCGTGGGCGAGGTCGATGGCCGGCGCGTCTCCGTGGGGAGCGCGCGGCTGCTGCGCGAGGAGGGCATCCCGGAGGAGGACATCGCCGAGGTGGAGCGGCGTTTCCGCGACGCCGCGCGCACGATCGCCTGGGTGGCCGCCGGCGGGCGGCTGCTCGGCGCGATCGCGATCGCCGACCCGGTGAAGGACGACGCACGGGAAACCCTCGTCGAGCTGAGCCGCCGCGGCTTCCGGACCGTGATGCTCACCGGCGATCATGAAGCCGTGGCGGCCGCCGTCGCCGAGCATCTCGGCATCGACGACTTCCGGGCCGGGCTGCTCCCCGCCGACAAGGTCGAGGCCGTGCGGCAACTCCGCGCCGGCGGCCGCACCGTGGCCTTCGTCGGCGACGGCATCAACGACGCCCCCGCCCTCAAGGCGGCCGACGTCGGCATCGCCGTGGGCACCGGCACCGACATCGCGATCGAAGCCGCCGACATCACCCTCGTGCAGGGAGACCTGCGCTCCGTGCTGCGCGCGACGAAGCTCTCCCGCGCCACCTTCCGCAAGATCCGCGAGAACCTCTTCTGGGCCTACGTCTATAACGTCGTCGCGATCCCCGTCGCCTTCCTCGGCCTCCTCCACCCCGTGCTCGCGGAGGCCGCCATGGCGCTGAGTTCGATCTCCGTCGTCACGAACGCGAACCGCCTGCGCCGCGCCCGCCTGTAGCGACGTTGCCTTTGCCCCTTCCGGCGCGCATCATAGGCGCCGGTTTCGTGGTTCATCCGGTTTCTTCCGAGAGAGGTTCGATGGCCTCACGCTGGGTCGGTCTCGCGCTGGGACTCTGGTTCCTGGGCGCCCCGTTCATCTGGGGATACCCGTTCGGATTCCTGTGGTGGCACAGCGTGGTGCTCGGCGGTTCCATCCTCGTCGTCACCATCACCTTCAACCTCGGCATCAACCGGATCAGCGGCTGGGGACTCATCGCCCTCGGCGCGTACAGCATGCTGTCGCCCTTCATCCACGGGTATCTCGCCAACGCGCAGGCCCTGTTCAACGACCTCATCTTCGGCGTCATCACCGTGGGCACCGGCACCGCAATGGGCGGAGCCGGAATCGAACACTCCGAGCAGGAGCCAAGCACCGCCTGACCCCTTACGTTCCCGCGGGAACGTAAGGCTTGCCTACGGCAGTCTGCGGAGGACCATAGCACGTCGACATTACCGGAGTTGATTGCGTGACAGCACTTTGAAAAGTGTCATGTTTATGCGTCGGACAATGACACTATCAACTCAAATATATACGCTCCTTACTTATTTTGGGGGATATCCGCCCACTCTCCGCACTGGAAGCGGACGATCGTGCTGACCGAGAGGGACTATAGGGCCGTTTTCGACGCCTCGCCGGACGCGATGCTCATCGTGGATTCGGAAGGGACGGTTCGCGACCTCAACCCGCAGGCCGTCGCGATGTTCGGCTGGAGTCGGGAGGAGATGGATGGCTACCCCGTGGAGCGGCTGGTTCCCGCAGCTAGCCGTACCCGGCATGAGCGGCACCGCCGACACTACAACGAGACGCCGCGTGCCCGTCCCATGGGGCAGGGATTCGAGTTGCTGGCGTTGCGCCGGGACGGCACGACCATTCCGGTCGAGATCAGCCTGAGCCCCGGGAGACTGGCGTCGGGTCAGGAGCATGTGATCTGCACGGTCCGGGACATCACGGGCTGGAAACGGATGCGGCAAATGTCCCGAGCGATGGTGACCGCCATCGAGAATGAGCGGAAGCGATTGTCCCGCGACTTGCACGACGAGTTCCTCCAGTACCTGGCGGCCCTCAAGATCAGGGTGAAGCTACTAGCGTCCGAGCCGACGGCGGGGGACAGGGAGCAGGCGCGGGCGCAGATCGCCGGCGAGATCGATGACACGATCCGCGGCGTGAAGCGGATGATCCGGGGGCTGCTGCCGCCGGAACTGGAACGCCGGCGGCTTTCGTCCGCGCTCGAGTCCGTCTTTCGGGACATCGGCGAGGTGCATGGATTCACGGTCGACGCGAACCTCGACCGAGTGGACGAGGAACTGGACGCGGCCGCCGCCCTCGCCCTGTACCGGATCGTTCAGGAAGCCGTGACCAACGCAGAGAGGCACGCGGGCGTCACTGAAGCGACGGTGACGCTCCGGTCGGCGGGCGGGGCGGTCATCGCGGAGATCCGCGACGAGGGTTGCGGGTTCGAGTTCGATAGTCACAAGGGTCTCACCAGCATGCACGAACGGGCGGCGCTGGTCGGAGGCGGCCTCTCCGTGGATACGGCGCCGGGCCGGGGGACCACGATTCGGGTCACCGTGCCGGCCGTAGGTCCGGAAGACGAGAGGGATCGCGGCGGATGGTGAGGGTGCTGCTGGTCGACGACCACCCCGTGGTGCGCGCCGGCCTGAAGGCGTTGCTCGAGATGACGGAGCACGTGGAGGTGGTGGGCGAGGCATCCTCCGGCGAGGAAGCGGTGGAGAAAGCCCGGACGCTGGAACCGGACATCGTCATCATGGATCTGGCGCTGCCCGGCATGGACGGAGTCCAGGCGACGCGGCGCATCACCGGGCTTGGACTCGGAGCGAAGGTCCTGGTCGTCACGATCCACGACGAGGATGACTACGTCGTGCCCGCCCTGAAGGCCGGCGCGGCGGGCTTTCTGAACAAGTCCGCCGCGGATACGGATCTCATCGGCGCCATCGAAGCCATCTTGCACGGGCACTCCTACCTGCCCCAACAGGCGGCGGCCCTGCTCGCGCGACGGAAGACGCAGGACCATTCGAGCCGCGAGACGGGACCCGACGTGCTCACAGCGCGCGAGCTTGCCGCGGTCGAGTTCTACGCGAGCGGCTTTTCGGCTGCCGAGACGGGCAAGGAGATGGGTCTCAGCCCCAAGACCGTCGAGGGCTATCTCGCCCGCGCCAAGGCAAAGCTGGGCCTTCACACCCGCCGCGAGGTCGTGCGCTTCGCGCTCGAGGCCGGACTCCTGCACACCGAGGACGAACGCTAGACCTACTCGGCCCTCTGCGGACGCCCGCCAACTTTCCGGCCGTTCACAGTCGCCCGCGTATAGGTAGCAGTCAGGTGTACCGCGCAAGCAGTGGCCGCGGCGGTTTCACGCCGTTCTTGGTGTGCTGCTAGTGATCGGGATCGTGTTGGGCCAGGAGGCGTGTTACCCGGATTCCGATTCTCTCGCCGCGCCGGACTTCGAACGTCCGACTATGGCAGAAGCCAGCAACGAACCGATCTTGTTGGCCGATGTATCGGCGGATGCCCTTATGGGAACCGACAAGCGGTTCTTTGAGATCAGTCAGATCGTACCGGAGTTCGGTGGCTACTGGATTGATGAGCGCGGGGACGCGGTGACTGCGCTGACCAATCTGACCAAGCAGACAGCGGTGGCAAACGTCACGAGATCGGAAATCGACAGCAAGCTGTCCAGTACGGGCGGTTCCCGTCGGTACACGGAGGTGACCTACACGTTTTCCCAGCTCATCGGATGGAAGGAGAACATCACCGGACTCTTCGGTGCACGGAGCGACGTTGCGTACCTCGACATCGATCAGAAGAACAACCGGCTTCTGGTCGGCTTGGTAAGCGTTTCCGCTGCTTCGGCTGTGCAATCTCTGGCGCGAACCGTTGGTATACCAGACGGTGCGATCGCAACCACGGTCTCTGGTCGGGCTGAGCCGGATCGAGCGCCACCCATCAGATACGAGGGCGGATCCGCGCAGTCTTACCACTCGCTTCGACATCGGTTCAACAGGACTCTCGGTGGTATCATGGTGCGTCACGGAGATACAACTGGCGTTGACCGTTGTACACTCATGTTGGGCGTGACGATGGGTTCGTCGGAGCGGTATGTCACTGCGTCTCACTGCGCAGGAGACGACGCCTTCGCATCCCTCGACACCGATCTTCCGATCTACCAATCCGGCACGAACACGAGTGACCGGCTAGGGTATGAACTCGTGGATCCCCAGCAGACATGTTCGATTAACGGTGGCGGTACGCCTCCCGCTCGCTGTCGGTGGGCCGACGCCGCGTTGTTCGGTCAGGACGACTCCAACGACAAATTCGCGCGTGGATGGATTGCGACCACCAAGGATGACGCGGATGAGATCGTCGAGTCGGGTGGCGAGTTGATCGGGTCACCGTTCGATGCTTGGAAGCATAACCACAAGCATGGCGACAGCCTGTATGTCATGACATCCGAAGGTGGCGAGATTCCCACCACGCAGGTCACTGGTCAGAGCTTGATCAAGATCGGAGCGTTCTCCGGTCGGACACACGGTAGAGTCACGCATGATTGTGTGGACATCTACAACTGGCCGAGCCCTGCGCGCGATTACGGAGTCCGGTGTCAGAATCTTGCGAATTACCTCCGCACGGGGGGCGATAGCGGTGGACCGGTGTTTGCCAGCGACGGAAGATTCTTTGGCCTCCACGTTGGCAGATTCACCAATAGCAATTCTAGCGAGGACGACGTCGACGCGTCACCTTTCTACTCGCCGATTGCGAATATCGAGGAGGATCTGGGTTCGATGAACACGGAGGGCGAGGAACACCTGGCGTTTTTCGTCCCCTACAGCGTGTGGCAGGCCGTGGTCGCTGATGATGGAGGCGATCAGCAATGATTCAACGATGTGCCTTGACGCTCACCGCAGCCGGTCTCATGGCCGGCTGCGGTGGCGTGGTCTCATCCGAACCGCAGCGCGGTGAGATCGTCGGTGCGATCTACGGTGACATGGAATCGGTTGTCTCCGTACCGGACACGGTCCGTGTGGATCAGTCGTTCCCGGTATCGATTCGGACGTTCTTTGGTTGCAACGTGGAGCCTGGACGAACGGAGACCGAAACGACGCGGCTTCACGCGACGATCACACCGTACATGAACTGGCGGTACAGCTCGAGTTGTCCGGACCATGGGATAGGTAACGATCTTCGGCAGATCTACGTGCGATTCGATCGTGCCGGAACAGGCGAGATCACGGTGACGGGACTGGACCGGATTTCGTGGCCCCCGCACGAGCCCCCGGGCGACACGGTTCGCGTTTACCGTACGGTCCGGGTGGTGCGCTCCAAGTGAAGTCTCTCACAGTGTCAGCCGTACCTGCTGCGGGTGCCGAAACTGCAGGCAGCTCGGGTCGTTGAGCGATACGGGAAGAGCTGGCTGGTTTCAACCCGATCCCGATTCCAACCACGCAGTGATCCTCGTTTCCCCGGGGTCCGAGCGGCGCTCCCGGATCCCCCGAGTCATAGTCCGCACGTGCAAGACGTTTCAGTGGCATGAAGATTGTCCGGAATTTTGCAACACTGTACGCTGCGGAACAAGATTCGACGTATCTGCCGACTCCTGGGGGCCGGCAGTGCGTCCGCTCACGGCGGGCAGAGATCCGCGCATTCGTCGTCGTAGTACCTCCTGAGCCCGGCCAACTCCTTCGGGTCGGCGAGGGAGTCTCGTAGATGCTCTGGTATTGGCAGCGCTAATGTCGCACGCGAGCCGAAGATGCCGAGGACGTTACCACACCCCGAGTTCGCGAGGACAAGCGCAAGCACTGGAAGCAGACGCCTAAGCCCACTGTGCCTGACCCCCGGACGTTCCCGGGTGAACGTCTCGTCTGGCTAGCAGCCCCCTAAGCCGGTCCACTCCTCCACGACGAAGCCTTCGATGGTGTGGATTCCCAGTTCGTTGAGCCGCACACCCCAGATCGTGTCGCGCAAGACTTCGTTCGGGGTGAACAGGTGCGGTAGGAGAACGTCGGAGGGTGGAGAAGCCTCTACGACATCGTCGACCCTCCGGAGCGTCCACACTCTCCAGCGGCTGTGCTCCCGCCGATTCGCTTCCAGCAGTATGGACTCCGGATCCAACCGTGCCCACACGCGGCCATCCGACATGAACTGAAGATCGTGCACGGCTGGATGCCGCTCCGGTACGGGCAGGAGGTTTCTCAGATCGAACTCCTCCTGACGTGCGTCCGGGAAGAACGTCGAGAAGAACGCGTCCACCTCCTGCTCCGTGATTCTCGGCCCACGCAGGGAGTCCCGGATCGCACCGACCACGTCGCCGAACCTGTCGATCAGGACGATCTCGAGCCGCCTTCCCCCAACCGACACTGCCGCCAGCCCTCCGCAGGCCGCGCTCACATCCGCGTGTGGAGGCGCATCGAACGGCCGGATGAACGCGGACACGCTCATCGACCTTCCATCGCCCGACCACACGCCAACAGGACCCCACGGCGGCACGTGCCCGAGGGTGTCGATCGCATCGGAGTCGAAGTGCTCGAGTTCGATGGCGGTCGGCGGTTCATCGTCCTCTGCGGGCGGGTTCATCGCATCCAGGACGACTCCGGAGATCACGAGCCGCCGATGGCCCAAGTCGAATACCTCGCGCGCCATCCTGCCGGGCCGCTGCTCCACTGCGATGGTCTCCCCTACTTCGGCGTTCGGTCGAAACCGCGTCAGGCGTCGCGCGATACGATCCCACACCGTCGCGCCGCCCGTGATGTTCGGGGACAGACTCAGCGGCAGCCGAAACTCCCCGGGGCCATCGCCCTCCCGTCCAACCGCGTACACGCTGTCGGGTGTGCGAATCACGATACGTAAGTTGCCCGCGTCGAGAATCCAGAGATCATCGCCGACACGACTCACATGTTCCGGCCGGAACAACGGCCCCGCGGTTTCGGCCTCCGTCAATTGCCGCACACGAGTCGCAGTCACGACCGGAAGCGTTCTCGCCGTCCCGACGGCCTCGGCGCCGCCGTCACAGCCCGCGACCCCGAACGTGACCGTGCAGACGAGCCCAATAGGTCCACTCTTCGTGAACACTCCGACGAGGCGCTCGGCGCCACCCGACTGGGCGGTCAGTTGTCGCAGCGGCGTAGATCGCGGCCGGAGCGGTCCTTGGGCTCCAGGACGAGGAGGACGCGGGCCTGCCCGGCCTCCGAGACGACGACCCGTGGCGTCGGCGACCCGAAGCCTCCGCAGTCGGCCCGCACCTGGTACGCGCCGGGCGGCAGGTCCTCCATCGCGAAGCGGCCGGCAGCATCGGTCACGACCCGGATGTCGGTGCCGACCAGTATGACGGGCACGGCCGGGAACCCCCGCCCCGTGTTCCCGTTCACGACCCGCCCGGCGACCGATCCCGGCATCGTGACGGGGACAATCAGACGCGCCACCTCACCAGATTCGGCGCGGAGCGTGGCGACCTCGCCCGGATGGGGACCGTAGGAGGGCGCCAGCGTGACGTCGGTTCCCGACGGGAGGTCGCAGAGCCGGAAGCGGCCGGTCGAGTCGGACCGCACCTCGATCTCGGAGAGTTCGAGCGGCCCCTCCTCGCCGGCCGGCGCGAACGACGCCCGGATGCGGGCCGCCGGCAGCCGCACCTCGGTGAGCCGGTCCTCCACCGTCCCGTCGAGCGTCACCTCGGCGGCACCACCGGCCGGCTCGCAGAGCTTCACGTCAATCTGCGGAACCTCGCCCCCCATCTGCGCCATCCAGTCCGACCACAGGATGATGACTCCGCAGTAGAGCGTGGTGTCGTTGAGCGCGAAGAGCGGGATCGGAGACGAAGGCGGATACAGCTCGGCGGCGCCCAGATCCGCCACGGACAGTTCGTCCAGCAGTCGCGAGGACGGCTCCACGGGGGACTGGTGCCTACCGGCCGGGTTGAGCGACACCGGCTTGCTGGTCCCCCAACCAGCCGCTTCGCCGATTCGCTTCCGGTCGTGCCAG
The DNA here is from genome assembly GCA_026705295.1 of Candidatus Palauibacter australiensis. Lineage (NCBI taxonomy): Bacteria > Pseudomonadati > Gemmatimonadota > Gemmatimonadia > Candidatus Palauibacterales > Candidatus Palauibacteraceae > Candidatus Palauibacter > Candidatus Palauibacter australiensis. The sequence continues at coordinate 36,567 of JAPPBA010000155.1, read as the reverse complement.
ACCTGCACCTTGGGACAGCGGGACAGGGGGGCCCGCATCTGCAGGTTCGACACGAAGTGCGACAACCGGGTGAAGCCCGCGCTTCGGGTTCTGATCCACTCCGGCTCGAAGTACGTGCCCCAGCCCTCCTCCAGCCGGTCGTAGAAGCCCGTCTCGACCAGGCGGAGCGGCCGACCCTCGACGTCCACCTCGAGCGGCGCCACCTCGACCGGGTCCAGGGACAGCCGCACGTCGAGCGAGGCCGGCCCGTCCGGCCCCACCGCCAGCGGCACGCCGTACGCGGCGAACCCGATGCGCCGGACGCCGAGCACGTACTCGCCCGGCGCGATGCCGTCAAAGGCAAAGGCGCCGCTCGCTCCTGTGACGGTCTCCGCCACCACGACGTCCCCTCCCGCCAACCGTACCGCGGCACCCGCCACGGGCTGGCCGGTGTCCTCGGCGCGGACCACGCCCGCCACCCGCCCCGGCTCCTGCCCCGCCGCCGTCATCGGCCATCCAACACACAGCGCGAGCGCCATGAGCGCCAGCCGCCGCGTCACGCCGCGGCCGCACGACCGCGCGATGCCTGTCGCGCTGGCGCCCATCGTTCAACCTCCCTCTCGAGTTGCCCCGAACTTCCCCTTCCTCCCCTGCTCCGGATCGAAATCTGACGCCTGCGGGCGGGGGGTGCGAGTAGCACCGCCGGACCCCGCACGTTCCCGCGGGAACGTCTCCTAGTGCGGTTCCACCCCCAGCGCCCGTACGAAGGCAGCGTAGTCCACCATGATGATATGCGGGACGGGAAAGCTGGCCTCGAGGAGCACCGCTTGACCAGGCTGGGCGTCCAGCAGCGAGACCCTGCTGCTCGTGTAGGAGGCGGGAGATCCGCCGCGAGCCGGGATGAAGTGCGTTCCGGACTCCGTTCCCGATTCGACGATCTTCCACGCGGACAGGATCGGTGTTCGATTCAGGATCGCGGCGCCCGTGAAGATGTAGCTCCCGAGTTGTAGCGTCCGCACGGCTCCGCCCGTGACCCTCTGTTCGCGGCCAACCACAGGTTCCGTGAACTCCGGGACGGTGTCCACGGTGGATGTGCGGACGCCGGGGCAGGAGAGCGTGAACGTTTCCGGGGGGTCTCGTCCGTCGTGGTGGAGTACGGCCAGCCCTCCCGCGCGAGCGAGACGGCTCGGGCGGCCCCGGTCGCGGCTCCGGTAGGCCGAAACCTCCGCCGGACTCGCGCCCTCGAGGATGGAGACCGGAGTCTCTTCGAGGGCCTGGAATGACCGGAGCCAGACGATGGACCCATCGTCGTAGGCGCCGGGACCGTAGACCAGAAAACCGTCCGCGCAGCCACGCGCGGCAGATGTCGGCCAGAAATCGATCGGCCGGTCCTCGACGAGTTCCCCGTCCAATGTGAGCACCGAGGCGCGGCCGGGTTCCAGCACGAGGATGCGGTCGTTCGACACCGCCAGCGCCTCGGGACTCTCGGCTTCGCCCGGTCCCTCGCCGCGCGGCAAGAAAGCGGCTTCGAGCGATCCGTCGGGGTTGAAGACACGCACGAATGGCGGACTAGCATCGAGCGCCACGACGAAGCGGCCGTCCGGCGTCAGCTGCGCATCGAGAATCCGCCGAAAGGCCTCGGCCTCCGAATCAGGGTTCACTTCCGCCCCGATTCGCACGCCGGACCCGATGAGCGCCTCCAGCGACGCGGAGACGTCAACCACCTCCCGGTCGTCCGCAACTCCCAACTCCGTGAAGTCGCCCTCACTCCCACAAGCGAGGAGGCCCGCCAGGAGCAGCAACGCACCGCAGGTCAGGTCCGCTCTAGGGCTGTACGGCATCGGGGAGTCTACGGGAGTCCGAACTGCGTGAACACTCCGGCGAGCCCCCCAGCGCCGCCTGACCCCAGGCGGTCCGGCCGGAACGCGTCCGACTCGGTCAGCGCTGAGAGGCCAAGTGGGTCACGTCGTACCAGTCCACGCGGCGCTCGCGGACTACGCCGCCGGTGTCGCGCTCTACCAGCACGGCGAGCGTGTTTCCGAGTACGTCCATCCCCACCACCTTGTCCGCCACCTGTAACGTCAGCGCGTACTCGGGGCCTGTGTCGGCGAGTCGGAACACGTCGATGTGGCTGAACGCCGGTATCACGGCGGGCTCCGAATTCCATTGCGACACCGCCCAGAACCGTCGACGGTCGTCCACGACACGGGAGCCGTACCAGACCCTCGGCCGCTCCCGGATTCCGTCCTCGCTGGTGTCTGGACGCCAGCCACCCGCGGGAATGGAATTCAGCCTCTCCAGTGCCGCCTCCACATCCTCGTCCGTCGGATATCTCTCGACATACGTGGAGCGTACGATGGCATCCGGTTCGTCCGCCTCCCGGTCGCCGTACCACACCAGGAACTCGCCGTAGCAGGTCACGAACAGACGACCGCCGCCTCGGTCATCGTATCCCAACGAAAGCTGGCGACGGCGAGATCCGGGCGTAGGGGTCGAGCAGTCGACGACGGCGGCTTCGTCAGGGAACGCCCGCTCCCATACCACACGACCTGTGCCCGGATCGATCTCCACGTTTACCCAAAAGAAACCGCCATCCGGGTCGCGCTTCAGGTGGGTGCCGACCAGCGTCCCGGCCATCTCCTGTGACCCTCCGCCCAGAAACCCGCGCGGGAGTCCGGGAGTCGAAGTAAGGAATTCGCCCGCTTTCGAGAACACCGACAGGCGGCCAAGTCCCATGTCGACAACACCAATCGTTGCCCCCGGGCCGCGAAGGATCGCGAACGGGTCCGTGAGCTCGCCCGGTCCTTCGCCTTCCTTGCCGACCTGAAGGACTCGCCGCCCGGATCGGTGCAAGCGACACGGTACCAGTAGGTATCGATGACGCAGGCCAAGTCACCTTCCAGCAGCACGATCTCGTCGATCATGCTCGGCGGCGCGATCACGGACGCATACGGGTCGAGTTGGACGGTGTGCGACACGGAATCCGTCGGCTCTCCACAGCCTGCGGACAGCGCGACGGCCACGAGTACGATTCCTGGCCTACGCAACGTCGGCGGGTGACGGTGATCCCGGGCTGTACGGGGCCATACCACGCGGCTAGGCTCCGAACTTTGCGAGGCGGCCGGCGCTGGCGGCGGCGAGGCGCATGAGGTCGCAGCCTCGGACGCGGCCGTGGACGCCGGCGCGGCAGGCGGTCTCGCCGAAGGTGGTGGCGGCGTCGTTGCGGGCCGGGGGGCCGTGGAGGAGGAAGGGCACGGGGTGCCAGCTGTGGCTGCTCATGACGGAGGGGGTCGAGTGGTCGCCGGTCACGAGGATGACGTCGGGGCCCGCATCGACGAGGTCGGGGACGATGACGTCCGCTTCCTCGATGGCGGCTACCTTGCGGTCGAAGTCGCCGTCTTCTCCGGCCTTGTCGGGAGGCTTGAAGTGGAGGAAGAAGAAATCGTAGTCGGCGAACCGCGCCTTCAGGGCGTCAACGAGCGGGGGGGCGCCCGCGGGCACCGTGCGCGCGTCCATGCCGACGAGGCGCGCGACCCCGCGGTACATGGGATACGCGGCGGCCGCGGTGGCCCGCATGCCGAACACGTCGCTGAAGCGGGGCCAGCCGGGCTGGCTGGAGACGCCGCGCAGGAGCGCCATGTTCGCCTGCGTCCGGCCGGCGAGCCGCTCGGCGGCCGCGTCGAGCCACGCGGCGAGGAGCCGCGCGGTCGGCTCGGATGCCGCGTTCCGCGCCACGGGGGCCCGGGTCGGCAGACCGGGCTGGCCGGGGTCGGTGTCGTTGACGGCGTCGCCCGCGGGGGCGTCGGGGTGCAGGACGAGGACGAAGCGGTGTTCCTTCACGTGGCGCACGGTGCAGCGGGCGCCGTCCAGTTCGATGCCGTTGAGCCGGGCGGCCAGGGGGGCGGCTTCCTCGCACGGGATGCGGCCCGCGCGGCGGTCGGCCACCCGGCCGTGGGGGTCGAGGGTGCAGAAGTTGGCGCGCACGGCGATGTCGCCCGGCCGGAGCGGGAATTCGATGCCGAGGGCCTCAAGCACGCCGCGGCCGGTCTCGTACACGAGGGGGTCGTAGCCGAACAGGGCCAGGTGGCCGGGGCCGCTGCCCGGGGTGATGCCCGGCGCAACGGGGTCGTGGAGGCCGCACGTTCCGGCGCGCGCGAGTTCGTCGAGGTGCGGGGTGCGGGCGGCCTCGAGTTCGGTCGGTCCCCCGGGCTCGCGCGGCAGGCCGCCCAGCCCGTCGAGCACGTAGAGCAGCACCTTGCCTCCGCCGCCTCCGGCGAGACGGGCGATCCGGTCGAGTTCCATGCGGCGGAACGTATGAGCGGCCCCGGCGGCAGGCCAATCGCGCGGGCGCGCCGGTGAGCCTCGCGGTCGCCGCGGAGGGCGTCACCCGGCGCTTCGGCCGGCGCTGGGCGCTGCGCGGGGTCGACCTCGCCGTGCCGCGCGGGGCGGTCGTCGCGCTGCTCGGCGCCAACGGGACGGGCAAGACGACGCTGCTCCGCGTGATCTCGACCGTGCTCAGGCCGACCGCGGGCCGGGTGGAGGTCCTGGGTCACACCCTCCCCGCGGGCGGGGACGAGATCCGGGCGCGCGCCGCGTTCATGACGGCCGGTGGGCACGCGTACGAGGAGTTGACCGGGGTCGAAAACCTGCGCTTCGCGGCGCACATGTCCGGGACGGAGGCCACGGACGACGACCTGCGGGGCGCGCTCGCCGCGGTCGATCTCGGCGGCGCGGCAGACGTCCCGGTGCGGGCGTGGTCGACCGGGATGCGCCAGCGCCTCGAACTGGCGCGGCTCCGGCTCCGCCCGCTGGAACTCGTGCTGCTCGACGAGCCCTTCGTGAGCCTGGACGAGGACGGCGTGGGGCTCGTCCACGAGGCGGTCCGCGGGTGGCGCGAGGCCGGCGCCGCCGTGGTCATCGCCTCGCACCGGGTCGAGGACGCGACTCGCCACGCCGACGAAGTCGTGCGGCTGGTGGGCGGCCGGGTGGCCGCCGAGACCGCATGAGCGCGCTCGCGCGGCGAGCCGCCGCCATCCTGTGGAAGGATATCCTCTCGGAGACCCGCACGCGGCAGGGCTTCACGGCGATGCTCTCCTTCGCCGCGCTCGTCCTCTTCATGTTCAGCTTCGCCATCGGCGTGGACAACGACCTGCTCGGACGGCTCGCGGGCGGCCTCCTCTGGGTGGCGATCGTCTTCACCGGCACCCTCTCCCTCGGCCGGACGTTCCAGAACGAGGAACTCGCGGGCGGCACCCACCTGCTGCGGCTCTATCCCGGCGACGTGCGGGCGATCTACCTGGGCAAGCTGGCCGGCAACCTCGTCGTGCTCGCCGCGCTCGAGGTCCTCCTCTTCCCCGCCGCCGCGATCCTGTACAGCGTCGACTTCGCCGCGCAGGCCGGCCCGCTCCTGCTCGTGGCCGTCCTCGGCACGTTCGGCTTCTCCGTCATCGGGACGTTCTTCTCCGCCCTCACGGTCCACCTCCGCGCGCGCGAACTCCTGCTGCCGCTCCTCCTCTTCCCCGCCCTCGTCCCCGTCGTCCTCGGGAGCGTCGGGGCCACGGAAGCGTTTCTGGCGGGCGACCCGCTCGGACGGGCCGGCGGGTGGCTGAGGTTACTCGCGTCCTACGACGTGATATTGTTCGTCGTCTGTGTCTGGATCTTCCCCGTCGTCCTCGAGGAGTGATGCGGGTTCAATGAATAGACTGACCAAGCTCGGGTGGCTTGCGATCGCCCTCATCGCCGTCAGCACCGTGCTCGGACTCGCCGTCCTGCCCGCCGACGGGCTGCAGGGCGAAGTCCAGCGCCTCCTCTACGTCCACGTTCCGATCGCGTGGGTGATGATGCTCGCCTTCTTCGTCGTCTTCCTCATGAGCATCCTCTACCTCGTGCAGCGCCGGCTGAAGTGGGACCTGCTCGCGGTTTCCGCCGCGGAACTCGGGGTGGTCGCCGCTGTCCTCACGCTCATCCTCGGCACCCTGTGGGGCCGGCCCACGTGGGGGATCTGGTGGGCGTGGGACCCGCGAGTCACAACCACGGCGCTCCTCGTACCCATCTACACGGGCTACCTCGTCGTGCGGTCGATGGCGGAGGATCCGGACCGGCGGGCGCGCTGGGCGGCCGTGATCGGTCTCATCGCGTTCGTCCAGGTCCCGATCGTGTACCTGTCGGTGTTCTGGTGGCGGAGCCTCCACCAGCCCCCGTCGTCCCCGCAGTCGATGTGGAGCGCGTACGGGCTCGTGATGCTGCTCGGATTCGTCGCCTACACGCTCGCGTTCGCGTACCTGTGGCTGCGGCGCTACCGGCTGGCTGCAACGGAACTCGAACTCGAACTGTCGGGACCGGAGGAAGGGTGAACCGGGTATGAACGAACACTGGCTGTTCATCGGCGCCGGATACGGCATCACCTGGGTCACCCTGTGCTGGTATCTCCTCCGCCTGCGACGCCGGGAACGCGCGGCGGCCGCGGCTTCGGGCCGGGGCGGCGAGGGAGCCGGAGCGGGGGGTTCGGGGTAGAAGCAGTCGGGAAAAGGTGCGGCTCGCTCCAATTTCCTCTATCATTTCAAGTTTGTATCAAGAGCGATCGGACAACCGACCCGGGTCAGGATTCGGATTTCATATGGCGAAGACGGCTACCGGCCGACGCATGTTCTTCGACACGCACGCGCTCGACTCGTTCGACCAGTATCTGCAGGATGTCGAGCGTTATCCGCTCATCGAGAACCCGCAGATCGAGCGGGAGATCGCCCGGAAGGCGCGGGCGGGCGACCGTCACGCGGCGGAGCGCCTCGTCACGGCGAACCTGCGCTTCGTGATCTCGTATGTGAAGAAGTACCAGGGCCGGGGGCTCAACCTGGCCGAACTCGTCTGCATCGGGAACGAGGGTCTGCTCAAGGCCGTCAAGAAGTTCGATCCCGACAAGGGCGTGAAGTTCATCTCCTACGCGGTGTGGTGGATTCGGCAGACGGTGCTCCAGGCGCTGGCCGAGCAGACCCGCTCGGTGCGCATCCCGCTGAACCAGAACTCCAACCTCGTCAAGCTCTCCCGGACGGAGACGGCGCTCACGCAGAAGCTGGGGCGCTCGCCGACGGACCGTGAGATCGCCGAGGAGATGGAGGAGCCGGTGGAGACGGTGCGGGCGCTGCGGCGCGTGGCCTCCGCCGAACTCAGCCTCGACGCGCCGCTCGACAAGTCCGACCGCGACAGCGCGTCCTTCGGCGAGCGTTTTTCGGGGATGGACGACGCGGACATCGAGGAGGATGTCGAGGACCAGGCGCGCCGGGAGTTCCTCGAGAAGATGTTCGAGCGCTACCTCACCGAGCGCGAGCGGAAGATCCTCGTCCTCTACTACGGCCTCGACGACGGCGAGGAGATGACGCTGGAGGAGATCGGTTCGCTCCTCGGCGTGACCCGCGAGCGCATCCGGCAGATCCGAAACCGGGCCTTCGACAAGCTGCGCGCCTCGCCGGACGGAGAGGCGCTGGAAGGGTTCTGGCGCGCCACCGCCTGAGACCCTCCGGGGGGCCTACCAGCACGACAGGAGAGGTCCCATGCGACGGTCCCTGCCCGTCTCGCCGCTTTCGCTGGTCTTCCTCTTCTTCCTCGCTCCGGCGGCGTCCGCGCAGACGAACCCGCTGTGGACGCAGGAGAAGGTGAAGAACTACCTGCCGCACATGACCGTGCCGGAGGTGCGCGATTTTCTCGCGCGCAGCGACATGGTCCTGATCCCGGTCGCCGCGCTGGAACAGCACGGCAACCACCTGCCGATCGGCACCGACTACCTGAACGGGGTCGAGCAGGCGAAGCTTGTGGCGCAGCGGGCGGACGTCCTCGTGGCTCCGATCCTGCTGCCGGGACAGTCCCCCTATCACATGGGGTTCGAGGGGACGATCACCCTGCCCTCGACCCTGATCCAGGAGGTCTACGTCGAGGCCGTGAAGAGCCTCATGGCGCACGGCTTCAAGCGCTTCCTGATGCTGAACGCGCACGGGGGGAACCGGGCCATCACGACGTTCATCGTGGACCGCATCAACCAGGAGACGGCGGGGATCGCCGTGGACCTGGGCGCGGTGTCGGGACGCTTCCGGGATCGGGACCGGATGGCCTCCGTTCCGACGCCGCCGCCGGACGAACTCGACCGGCACGGCGGGACGCCCGAGACCTCGAGCTCCCTCTATCTCATGCCGACGCTGGTGGACATCGACGCGGCGGTCCCGGCGGAGGTCACGATGCCGGCCCACCTGGAGGCGATGCTGCCCGACGTGCTGGCCGGCGACCCGACGGCGCTCGCCGTGTTCCTCGCCGAGGGACTCAAGGACGAGTCGACGGGCAAGGGCACCTCGTCCGCGGAGATGTCCTCCACGGGCGTGTGGGGCACGCGCCATCCGGCCGAAGCCACGGTCGAACGCGGCCGCATCGCCACCGAGGTCTTCGTCGACGCGGCCGTCGCTTTCATCGAACGCTGGAACGAACTCCGCCCCCCCGGTTCCTAACCCGGCTCGGGCGCGTCAGGTCGAGCGGCGGAGCGCTCGGAACTCGGGGAGGGTGAGGAGGAAGATTCCGAGGGTGATGACGGCGCTGCCGACGCACCAGCGGCAGATGGCGTGGATGACCCACAGTTCGAGGGCCGTCAGGTAGATCGTGAAGGCGAGTCCGCCCAGGGCGAGCAGGGCCAGCGCGCGCGGGATCCAGCCGGCGGCGCCGATGCCGTCCCGGGTCCCCAGCATCGAGACGCCGAACACGGCCACGTACCAGCCCACGCCCCAGCCCGCCACGGGGAATCCGAGGAAGCGGGCCCAGCGCGACCCCTGTACCAGATCGCAGCCGCCGCCCGCGCCGCACACGAGTTCGCCGTAGTAGCCGAGCGCGTAGAGGAAGAGGTAGGTGGAGAGGAAGGCGCCGGCCAGCGCCAGGAGCGCGATCCCCCGGCGCCGGTTCAGTTCGCTCATGGGTTACGGCGCTCCCTGACCACTCTCCGAGGCATCGCTCCCGGAGGACAGCTCCTCCAACCGGCTCCGGATCATCCCCTCCAGGAACGTGTACGGGTCCGCGCCCTGCCAGTTCACGCGCTCTCCGTCCACGAAAATCGTGGGGGTGGAGTTCACGCCCCGCGACTCGGCGACCCGCTGCGACTTGGCGACGTCGTCGAGGTAGCGGCGCTCACGCATGCACTCGTTGAAGGTGTCGGCGTCGACGCCCCCGTCCCGGGCGATTTCGGCGATCGCGCCGGCGGGATCCTGTTCCAGGTACCAGCGCGTCTGGCGAGCGAGCAGCAGGTCGTGTACGGGCCAATACAGACCCTGCTCGTTCGCGCAGCGCTCGGCCAGCGCCGCGGCGATCGAGTTGGGGAAGGTGCCGAGAATGATGGTGTACGCAACCCAGCGCACCGGGCCGTTGGCCGGCTCGACGTAGTTCTGCCGCAGGAGCTTGCCGTGGAAGCCCGAGAACTGCGCGCAGGCGGGACACGACGGATCGTAGAACTCCTCGATCGTGACCGGCGCCGACTCCGCCAACTCGTAGCCGACCGCGGGATCCGCGTCTGCCGCGGCAAGCACTTCGGCCAACTCGGCCGGGGTTGGCGGCGGACCCGAGCTACTTTGTCCGCCCCCCACGAAAAGCCAGTATCCGCCAGCAGCCACGACGACGACCAAGGCGATCGGGAACCACCGGTTTTTGCGCGCGGGAGCGCTCGTCTGCTGTGCCATCTTCCTTGCCATCTGTCGTACTCCCTGTCCTGATTCAGATCCCGGGCCAGCCAGGGATCAGGTCCCGGGCCAGCCAGGCCAGCGCGGCAGCGACGAAGAACATCACTATCGCGAGAATCGCCCATCGGCTCCGCTTCGACAAGCGTCGGGCGCGAAGGGCTGCCAGCGCCCGGAGGCCGGGAATCATGCGATCGGACCACAGGGCCCCGATTTCGAGGAGCGCCGCGGCGGCCGCGGAGACGTATCCCCGGTCCAGCTTCATCACCTCGTCCGTCCAGGCCTGGATCGCCTCCTCGACGCTCGCTTCCTCCGCCTCCGGCGGGGCGAGATCGCGCGCGTGCAACTGCTGCAGGAGGAGCTGCTGCCGGGCCAGCGCGGTGTCGAACGCGGGCTTCAGGGCGTCGATGTGCTTCGACATCGCGTCCCGCAGAGCGGGTTCCTCCGCCGCGGCCAGCGCCTTCTCGCCCTTGTCCCGGTCGAGACGCCTGGTCCTGACGACCGCCTCTACCTCAGCGGTGTACACTCGTATCAACTCGTCCGTGACACCGCGAAACGCGGCGGTGGCGTCCTGCCGCATCTGCTCCGCGTCCATCGCCTGAACGGCGCCGGCGACGGAGTCGGCTTCGAGCGCGGCGGAGCGCCGCAGCATGAGGGGGCCCAGCGCGATCTCGCCGAGCGTCCGGAAGTGTCGCTCGAAGTAGCGTCGATCGAAGCTCTCCCCGATCGAAGGGTCGATCCGCACGCGGTCGACCGCCGCCTCGGTCACCCGTTGCAGCGTGTCCGCGCCCACGGAGAAATCGGGCAGGCGCGCCCGCACCGGACGCGCAACTTCCCCCTTGTCGAACATCTCCAAGGCGGTGTCGGTGTCGGGAGGCGCCGGGACGGTGCCGGCAACCTCGACGATGGCGCGGATTTCCTCCGGGAAGAGATAGCGCACCTCGAAGGACGCATCCCCCTTGGCGAGTTCGAGGATGGGGCGACCATCCCCGTGGGCGTCGGCGGCGGCTTCGGCCGCGTGCTCGGTCGGCCAGCGCAAGGTGTACTCGTGTTCTTCGGCGAAGAGATGAAGCCCCCGCCTCGTGAACACCGCGAGGTAGAGTCCCTCGAGGGGCGCGTCGCCGATCCTGCCCGCGATCTCGGTGCCCGCCGTACACACGACGACGTCAGCGGCCAACGGCCGGAGGAGGGCTCGGCGGCCCGCCACGTCGCTACCCCGTTCCACGGTGCGGGCGAAGTCCTCCAGGTCTCCGCTCTCCCCAAAGAAGGCGACGGTGTGCCGGCGGGCGAAGACGAGAATGAGGCCGGCCCGCCTCGAGACCCAGAAGACGGACGCGAGCGGAATCTGCCGGTCCTCGAAGTGAATTCCGGCCGGCGTGCAGACAACCGAGACCTGCGACCGCACCTGCTCGCCCCCGAGGTGGACGTCGAATCGATACGCCCTCGGGTCGCGTTTCGGGCTCCGGTTCATGCGCTCGCCAGGACCGACATCACGCGGCGGGTGTCCCGGAGATCAGGAAGGGCTTCGTCGGCGCCGGCCCGGCGGAGGTCGTCGACGGAGAAGCGTCCGGTGGCCACGCCGAGCACGGACAGGCCGGACCTGCGGGCGCACTCGATGTCGTGCGGGGTGTCCCCGATGATCCATGTGCGGCCGGGGCCGTAGCGCGTTCCCGTGTGGCGGAAGGCCCGCTCGAGCGCGATGGGCGGCAGGCGGTTCCGGTCCGCGTCGTCGCACCCGAAGGCGCCGAACGGAAAGCGGCTCCAGAGCCCGACCGCCGAAAGCTTCCCCTCGGCGCCGGCGACGATATTGCCCGTCAGGAGCCCGAGCGCCGCCCCCTCCGCCTCGAGCGCGTCGAGGATCTCGGGAACGCCGGGCGTCGGGCGCATCCGTTCGCGCCGCTCGTCGATCTCGTCCTCCAGCCGGGCGGCGTACGCGGGCCACAGCCGGTCGAACCCCGGCGCGATCTCTGCTTCGGACAGGCCTTCGGCGCGGAGGAGCGTGCGCACGATCTGCGGGTCGGTCATCCCGTCGAAGGGGAGATCGTCGATGGGACCGGGCGTCCCGTATACCTCGATCATCGCGCCCTCGATGGCCGCGCGGCCGACCCCCGCCGCGTGCACCAGCGTCCCGTCGATGTCGAACAATACGAGCTGCGCAGCACATCCCGGAGTCCCGTTGGAGGCGGTCAACCGCCGATCCACTCCGCGAGGAGCGCGGGCTCGATGTTGCCGCCGGACAGGACCGCCACGGTCTCCCCCCGCTCCGCGGGCGCCACCGCGCCGTTGAGCAGCGCCGCCACCGTGGCCGCGCCGGAGGGCTCCACCACCAGCCGCAGGCCGAAGAGCCAGCGGACGGCGTCCCGGATCGCCTCGTCGTCGACGGTGATGACGCGGTCCACCAGGTCGCGGCAGTGGGCGAAGGTGAGATCGCCGGGGCGGACCGGCTTGAGGCCGTCGGCGACCGTGGACACACGGTCGAGCGTGACGGGCGCGCCGTGCTCAAGCGAGCGCAGCATCGAGGCCGCCCCCTCGGGCTCGACGCCGATCACCTCGGCCTCCGGGCAGCGGCGCCGCACCGCGGCCGCGACGCCCGACAGTTGCCCGCCGCCGCCGATCGGCGCCAGCACCATCCCCGGTTCGCGGGAGCCGAGTTGCTCGATGATCTCGAGCGCCACGGTCCCCTGCCCCGCGATGATGTCGGGGTCGTCGAAGGGCGGCACCATCGTCCCGCCGACTTCCCGCTGAATCTGCTCGGCGCGCGCCTTGCGCTCAGCCGACGTCGTGCCCTCGAGTTCGACCTCCGCCCCGAGGGCGATCGTCGCCTCGCGTTTCACGTCGGGGGCATCGACGGGCATCACGATCCGCGCCGGCACCGCGAACGCGCGGGCGGCCCACGCCACGGCCTGCGCGTGATTGCCCGACGAGTAGGTGAGGAGCCCCGCGGCCCGCGCTTCCGGCGAGAGCCGGCTCACGTAGTTGTACGCGCCACGCGCCTTGAAGGCGGAGACGCGCTGGAGGTTCTCGCACTTCAGCCACACGCCGTCAGGCGCGTCGGTCGCCCCGCGCCCGTCCGCCCGCGGGAACGGGGCGGGGATAAGGGGCGTGCGCCGAACCGCGCCGCGAATCCGCTCGTGCGCGGCCTCGACGTCGGCGAGTGAAACGAGGGTCGCGGTAGCGCCGCTCACTCGGTGTCCTCGACGTCGCCGGCCTCGACTTCGGCGCCGTCAAGAGCGTCGGCTTCCGCAGGATCGTCCGCCGCGGGATCCGTTCCGATCGGATCGATCAGGCACGCAACGTCCACGAGTTCATCTCCTTCATCGAGCGCGACCAGCCGCATCCCTTGCGTGGCGCGTCCGATTACCCGGATTCCCTCCGCCTGCTGCCGATTGATGACTCCGTTCCGGGTCACGAACATCAGCTCGTCGTCGTCCGTTACCTCTCGCACGGCCGCGACCAGGCCGGATTTGTCCGTCGGCTTGAGGTTGATCACACCCTGCCCCCCGCGGTGCGTGATCCGATAGTCATCCACATCGCTGCGCTTGCCCATCCCCAATTGCGTCGCGGTCAACAGGGAACCGCCCCGCCGCGCGACCACCATCGCGACGACGGTGTCCCGCCCCTTGAGCCTGATGCCGCGCACACCCTGAGCGACGCGTCCAACCTCTCGTATGCCTCCTTCCGAAAACCGGATCGCCCTCCCGCGGCGCGTCGCGAGGATCACATCGTTCGCGCCATCGCTCAGCTTCACATCGATGAGCCGGTCGTCCTCGAGGATGTTGATGGCGCGCAGACCCGGCGCCCGGACGTTCCGATACGCGGCGAGGCTCGTCTTCTTCACGAGGCCCCGGCGGGTGGCGAAGATGAGGAAGCGGTCGGCGGAGAACTCGCGCGCCCTGACGATGGAGGCGATTTTCTCGCCCTTCTCCATCCTCAGCAGGTTCACGATCGGTTTCCCGCGCGCCGTCCGGCGTGCGAGCGGGATCTGGTACACCTTGAGCCAGTACATGCGGCCCGCGGTCGTGAAGATGAGGAGATAGTCGTGGGTCGAGGCGAGGAAGAGGTGCTCCACCCAGTCCTCTTCCTTCGTGCCCATGCCCGCGATCCCGCGCCCGCCGCGCCGCTGCGCCCGGTAGACCTGGGGCTCGATGCGCTTGATGTAGCCGGAGTGCGAGACGGTGATGACCATCCGCTCTTCGGCGATGAGGTCCTCGTCCGTGAGGTCCGAGGTGTCGGGCACGATCTCGGTGCGGCGCTCATCCCCGAACTTGTCTACGAGAGCCGACAGCTCATCCCCGACGATCTCCATCCGCCGGGCGCGCGAGGCGAGGATGGCCTCGAGTTCCTGCCGGCGCGCGCGCACCTTCTCCAGTTCCTCCTCGAGTTTCTCGATCTCGAGTCCCGTGAGGCGCGCGAGCCGCATGTTCAGGATCGCGTCGGCCTGGCGTTCGCTGAGATCGAAGACTGACCGGAGTTCCGCGCGCGCGACCTCGGTCTCGGCGGAGGCGCGGATGATGCGGATGACTTCGTCGATGTTGTCGACCGCGACCTTGAGCCCCTCGAGGACGTGTTCCCGGTCCTTCGCCACCCCGTACTCGAAGCGCGTCCGCCGCTCCACCACCTCGTGCCGGTGCTCGAGGAAGTGCCCGAGCATCGTCTTGAGGTCCATCACCTGCGGCTCGCCGCCGACGAGCGCGAGCATGATGACGCCGAAGGTGGACTGGAGTTGCGTACCCTTGAAGAGCTGGTTCAGGACGATCTGCGGCACTGCGTCGCGTTTCAGTTCGATGACGACCCGGATCCCGTCGCGGTCGGACTCGTCGCGCAGGTCGGAGATGTCCGTGACCTTCTTGTCGCGCACGAGACCCGCGATCTGCTCGATGAGCCGGGTCTTGTTCACCATGAAGGGGATCTCGCGGATGATGATGCGGTCGCGGCCGTCCCGTCCCTCCTCGATATCCGCCTTCGCGCGCATCACGACCCGTCCGCGGCCCTGCCGGTAGGCTTCGCGGATCCCGGCCCCGCCAAAGATCGCGCCCCCGGTGGGGAAGTCGGGGCCCCGGACGATCTCCATCAACTCGTCGAGCGTCGTGTCGGGCGCCTCGATGAGGCGGTGACAGGCAGCGGCCACCTCGCGGAGATTGTGCGGGGGGATGTTCGTGGCCATGCCGACGGCGATGCCCGACGATCCGTTGACGAGGAGGTTGGGGAGCGCCGAGGGCAGGACGGTCGGCTCCTGAAGCCGATCATCGAAGTTCGGCGTGTGGTCGACCGTCTCCTTGTCGATGTCCCCCAGAAGCTCGCTGGCGAATCCGGCCAGCCGGGCCTCCGTGTACCGGTAGGCCGCGGCGGAGTCACCGTCCACGGACCCGAAGTTGCCCTGCCCGTCGACGAGCGGGTAGCGGAGCGAAAACTCCTGCGCCATACGGACGAGCGAATCGTAGACAGCCGAGTCGCCGTGCGGGTGGTACTTGCCGATCACGTCGCCGACGACGGTGGCGCTCTTCCGGTAGGGCCGGGTCGGGCCGAGGCCCGCCTCGTGCATCGCGTACAGGATCCGCCGGTGGACCGGCTTCAGGCCGTCGCGAACGTCGGGGAGGGCGCGCTGCACGATCACGCTCATCGAGTAGTCGATGAACGATTCGCGCATCTCTTCTTCGAGCGGTCTCTGCTCGACGCGTTCTATACTCTCGGTGGTCATGGATTCCCGCTGGAACTGGCGTGTTCGAGATCCTCGAGGACGCGGCGGCCACAGGCAGCTCCGGAGGAGCCCGGCCGCACTCGGTAAGACCCGCTAATCTACAGGGTTTCCGGGCATTCCGCGACTTTCGATACGCCACTCCGCGCCTGCGGGGCCGGCGTTGACGATCGGGGTGTCTCCGGCCCGGGAGCGGACGCCCCATGAGCCGTGGATGTGGCCGCAGACGACGAGGCGGGGGCGGGTGCGTTCGATGGCTTCCAGTACCGCGGTGCTGCCCATGTGGCGACCCGACGCGTCGGCGTCGGCGTGGCCGAGCGGGGGGGAGTGGGATACGAGGACGGCGCCCGCGGGGCACGGCGCGAGGAGGTCCCGCGCTTCGTCTTCCGTGAAGTCGTAGCTCCACGGGCCGAAGGGGGTCACCGGCACGCCGCCGCCGAGACCGAAGAAGGGCACGCCGCCGATGTCGACGCCGTCTCCGTGCAGGACGTGGGCCGCCGGCCAGCCTTGGCACGCCGCGGAGAGTTCCTCGGCGGACTCGCCGTTTCCGGGCACGAGGACGGTGGGGGTCTCGATCGCGGCCAGGACTTCGACGATCCCGGCCAGGCCGCGCCGCTTGACCGCGAGGTCGCCGGCCCCGACGACCGCGTCGAAGCCGGCGGCCCGCTCGACGATCGACGCGGCGGCCGCGAGATCGGTGTGGAGATCGCTGAACAGCAGGAGACGCATGGCGAGTCGCTCCGTAGTTTGGGGACATGCGTGAATCGAAACTGCTCATCTACGGCGCCACGGGATATACCGGGCGGCTCGCGGTGGCCGAGGCGGTGCGGTCCGGGCTGCGGCCGGTTGTCGGCGGCCGGGATCCGGAGAAGCTCGCCGCGCTGGCGTCACCGGGGGCCGTGGCGCACGGGCTGGAGACCCGGGCCTTTGGACTGGACGACCCCGCTACGCTTGCCGGCGCGCTGGAGGACGTTGCGGTCGTCCTTCATTGCGCGGGGCCGTTCTCGCGCACCGCTCTCCCGATGTACGACGCCTGCCGGAAGACGGGCGCGCACTATCTCGACATCACCGGGGAGGTCGATGTGTTCGAGGCGCTGGCCGCGCGCGGGGCGGAGGCCGCCGCGGCCGGCATCATGGTCCTGCCGGGCGTCGGGTTCGACGTCGTCCCGAGCGACTGCCTCATCGCGGACCTCGCCGCGCGGCACCCGGGCGGCCGCACCCTGCGGCTCGGCCTCGCGGCCCGCAGCGGCGCCTCCCGCGGCACGATGCGCACGGTAGCCCAGGCGATCGGGCAGTTTCGGATCCGGCGCGACGGTGCGATCGCGACGGTGCGACCCGGTCAACTGCGTCACGCGTTCGATTTCGGACCCCCGCCGGGCGCCGCGCTCGTCGGGGTGCTGGGAGACGTGACGACGGCCTTCCATTCCACGGGAATACCGAACATCGAGACCTACCTGCAGGCAACCCGGAGCTTCACCCGCCTCACGAGGATCCTGCGCGGCTTCGGCCCGCTGCTGGCCGGACGAACGGGAAGGGCGCTGCTGAACCGCCTGCTCGATCGCGCGCCGGAGGGGCCGAGCGAATCGGCGCGCCAGACGGCGCACGGGATCCTGGTCGCGGAGATCGAAGACGCGGAGGGGAGGCGGGCGGCGGCGCGCGTGCGGACGCCGGACCCCTACGGCTTCACCGCGACGGTAGCCGTCGCCATCGCGGGACGCGCGCTGGCCGGTGATTTCAAGCCGGGCTACCAGACCCCGTCCTCCGCCTACGGCGCGGATCTGTTGCGGGAGTTCGATGATGTGACGTGGGAAGTACTCGACCATGACTCCGCGCCTCGGCACTCTGGTGGCCGGTGGCATGATCCGACGAGCCTTCGAAAGAGGGGTGCAGATTGTCAATCGGAATGACAATCTGCACCCCCGGATGCACAGTTAGGTGGAAGGCGACTACGTGCAGGAGGAGTGCCACCGCGTCCTCCTTCCGTTCGCCGGGTAGAACCTCCCCGTACGTGACCCGCGACGCGCCTCAACCGCTCGCCCCGGTGAACAACCATCGTGGCACCTACAACTAGGCCACGGCGCGGTAGTCGTCGATCTCCCGAAAACCCAGGGCCTCCAGCGCCTCGCGGATCTCGCGGCGCGCGCCGGGTGTGCCCACCGCGAGGAGCACGTACGGGCGGACGGACGCGCCGAACGCCGGGAGATCCTGCGGGCGGAGGACGACGGCTCCGTGGATGTTCTGCCCGATCTTGCGGGGGTCCAGGTCCACGAACGCCTCCACCGGGCGGGCGCGAGTCGCGGATCCGGCCTGTTCGAGCCAGCCGCGCGCGAAGGCCTTTCCGACCTTGCCGGCGCCCCAGATCACGAGCGGCCGGCCCGCCGGTACATGGCCGTCCGCCAGGTGCGCGATCTTCAGACGCCGGAACGCGTCGGGGCTGTAGCGGTCCGACCGCTCCGACAGCCGGTGCGGACCCAGGCGCCACTCGTGGAGGATCTGCGGCACGTTCGTCATGCGATGGCCCGCCGTGGCCAGCCGCAGGATGAGGTCGTAGTCCTCCGGTCCCCCGGCGTCGCGATAGCCGCCGACGCCCTCGAAGGCGTCGCGCCGCACCATCAGCGTGGGGTGGGCGATCGGACATTCGACGAACAGGTCCCGCTCGACCGCGGCGGGCTCGGTGAGCCCGTTGATCCAGCGCTCGTAGCGGAGGTAGCCCGAGTTGGGCCGGGGCCGCGGGAAGTAGCGGACGCCCGTGCCGCAGGCGGCGACATCCGGGCGCCGGGCGAGGAGGCGGAGTTGCGCGGCCAGCCGGTCGGGCCGTGCCACGTCGTCAGCGTCCATGCGGGCGAGGAGCGGCGACCGGGCCTCGCCCGACAGCCGGCGCAGCGCCGCGACGATCCCCGAACCGTCGCGATCGACGAGACGGACGCGGGGGTCGCGGTCCGCCCACGCCCGCAGCAGCGGTCCGGTCCCGTCCCTCGAACCGTCGTCGAGCGCGAGCACCTCGAAGCGCGGCTCGGACTGGGCGGCGAGGCTTTCGATGCACGCGCCCAGGAAGGGCTCGGCGTCCCGGCACGGCAGCAGGATGGAGACGCGCGGCTCGTCCACCTGGGTCACGCCGACTCCGCTTCGGTCACGCCGACTCCGCTCCGGCCACGGCGGCATCGAGGCCGAGGCGTTGCGCCCGCGCGCGGAGGAAGGCACCGGTGAGGGAGGCCTCGGACTCCGCGATCTCGGCGGGTGGACCCGCCGCCACGATGCGGCCGCCGTCCTCCGCGGCCCCGGGCCCCATGTCGATGACCCAATCGGCCTCCGCGACCACGTCGAGGTTGTGTTCGACGACGACGACCGCGTGCCCTTCCTTCACGAGTTCGCGCAGTACAGCGACGAGGGTGCCGACTTCCGCCACGCCGAGGCCCACCGTGGGTTCGTCGAGGATGTACAGCCTGCGCCCCGCGCCCCCTCGGCGCGCGAGTTCCCGGGCGATCTTGAGGCGCTGCGCCTCCCCTCCGGAGAGCGTCGTGGCGGGCTGGCCGAGCCGAAGGTATCCCAGACCCACTCGTTGCAGTTGCCACAGCCGGGCTCCGAGACGGTCGTGGCGGATGAAGAAGCGGATCGCTTCGTCCACGGTCATGTCCAGTGCGTCGCGGATCGAACGGCCGCGGATCCCGATCTCCAGCACCTCCGGACGGTAGCGCGACCCCCCGCACGCCTCGCAGGGCACGGAGACGTCGGCCAGGAAGACCATCTCCACCGTCTCCTCCCCCGCGCCCTTGCATTGCTCGCAGCGCCCGCCCGGGCGGTTGAAGGAGAAGTATCCCGCCTCGTAGCCGCGGGAGCGCGCTTCCGGGAGGGCGGCGTATGCGTTCCTCAGCGCCGTGAAGGCTCCGATGTAGGTCGCGGGATTCGAGCGCGGGGTGCGGCCGATCGGCCGCTGGTCGACGAGCACGACATCCTCCAGGAGTTCCGCCCCTTCGAGCCGGTCCCAGGCGCCGGCGGGCTCGCCCAGGTGCGGTTTGGCGGAGGACCGGTCCGTGATCTCCCGCTCGAGGGCGTGGTACAGCACCCCGCGGATGAGCGTCGACTTCCCGGAGCCGGAGACGCCGGTGACGAGCGTGAGCGCCCCCAGCGGGACCGCCACGTCCACATCCCGCACGTTGTGCAGGCGGGCGCCGCGCAGGACGAGTTCGGGACCGCCGCCAGGCCGAGCGCCGCCAGGCCGAGCGCCGCCCCGCCCTGTGCCGCCCCGCCCTGTGCCGCCCTGCCCGGCGGCGGCCGCCCGCTGCTGGAGGGCCTGGCCGGTTCCGGTCTCCGCCGCGAGAAGATCGGCCCAGCCGCCCTCGAACACGATCTCGCCGCCCTGTTCCCCGGCCCGGGGGCCCAGTTCCACGATGCGGTCGGCGCGCTCCAGCACCGCGGGCTCGTGCTCGACGACGAGGACGGTGTTGCCGCGGCTCGCGAGCCGTTCGAGGACGCCGGTGAAGGCGTCGATGTCGTGCGGATGAAGGCCGATCGTGGGTTCGTCGAGGACATAGAGCGTGCCGACCAGCCGGCTCCCGAGACAGCTGGCGAGGCGGATCCTCTGCATCTCCCCCCCGGAGAGGGATCGAGCCTGCCGGTCCAGCGTCAGGTACCCGAGCCCGACTTCCGCGAGAAACGAGGTCCGGTGCTCGAGTTCGCGCAGGATCGTCGACGCCACGTGACGCTGGAAGGGGGTGAGGTCGAGTCCTTCCGCGAGCCAGGCGGAGAGATCCTTCACCGTCCAGCGGGCGACTTCGGCGATGTGTCGCCCGGCGACGCGCACGTTCAGCGCCTCCGGCTTCAGGCGGTAGCCCTCGCAGCCGGAACACCGCTCCGGAAGCTGATACTGGCGCAGGAAGACACGGATGTACGCTTTATACCGCTTTTTTTCCTTCGAGCGGAGAAACGGGATCACGCCCCGAAAGCGCTCCTCGGCGTACCGCCCTCCGTTCAACAGGACGTCGCGGCCTGCCTCGGGAAGCGCCTCCCACGGGAGAGTCGTGTCGAGCCCGGAGGCGGCGGCGAACTGTCTCAGCCGCGCGCGCTCGCGCCGGTAGCGGGGCTTCGACCATGGATCGAGGGCTCCCTCTTCCAGTGAACGGCCCGGGTCGGGAACGATCAGTTGGGGGGAGTACTCGAGCACGGCGCCGAACCCCGTGCAGGTGTCGCACGCTCCGGCGGGGCTGTTGAAGCTGAACAGTTGGGGGGTGGGGCGCGGAAACGCGGCGCCGCACGCTCCGCAGCGATGGGCCTCTTCGAAGTCGCGGCGCTCGGGGGTCGAGGTACCGCGCCGCCAGACGAGCGCGACGGCGGCGCCCCTCCCCTCGGCGAAGGCGGCCGCGAGCGAATCCGCGATCCGTTCCCGGTCCTCCGCCCGGGACCCGACCCGGTCCACGACCACGAGCGCCTCCCGCGCCTGCGTCAACGCGCGCGTGGCGTCCCCTCCTCCCTCTTCTTCTTCTCCTTCTTCTCCCTCCAGATCGATGTCCGGCAGGTAGAGTTCGCGGCCGTCGGCGAGGAGGCGGACATACCCCCGCGCCCTGAGGTTCTGCACCACCCTCGCGCCGTCCGCGCGCTCCTCGGGGGGGACGGGGAAGGCGATGGCGAGCCGCGCGTCGGGACCGGCATCGAGGAGCGCATCGGTGGCCGACGTCACGGTGTCCGGCACGACGACACGCCCGCACTCCGGACACACGGTCGTCCCCACGCGCGCCCACAGCAGTCTCAGGTAGTCGTAGACCTCCGTGATCGTGCCGACGGTGGAGCGGCTCGACTGCACGCGGTTGCTCTGGTCGATGGCGACGGAAGGGCTCACGCCCTCGACGAGATCGACGGCGGGCTTCGGCATCCGCTCGAGAAACTGCTTGGCGTAGGTGGAGAGCGACTCGATGTACCGCCGCTGTCCTTCGGCGTAGATCGTGTCGAAGGCGAGGCTGGATTTCCCCGAGCCGGAGGGCCCCGTGAGGACGGTGAGGGCCCCGCGCTCGATGTCGATGTCGATGCCCTTCAGGTTGTGCTGCCGGGCGCCCCGGACCCGGATCCGCTCGCTCATGGAAGCATGATGGCCGGCGGCGGCGGGGCGCGCCAACCTGATTGGACCGCGGGCGGCGAGTTCGTACTATGGGGCATGCAAGCGCCTGACGGTCCCCTCCAGGAAGAAGAAGCGCTCGGGAAGGCGTACGACGCCCGTCTGATGAAGCGCCTGCTCTCGTACCTGAGACCGTACCGGGGCAGGGTCGCGCTCGCCGTGCTGATGCTCGTGGCCGCCTCGGGGCTCGCGCTCGTCGGCCCCTGGCTGACGATGGAGGTCATCGACCACGCGATTCCGGACGGCGACTTCGGTGCCCTCCGCACCTTTGGGATCCTCTTCTTCGTCACGCTCCTCCTCTCCGGACTGCTGGAGTACGGGCGCACGATCCTGACCACGTGGATCGGGCAGAACGTGATGCTCGACCTGCGGCAGGAGATCTTCCGGCACCTGCAGCGCCTGCGGCTGGCGTACTTCGACCGGAACCCCGTCGGACGCCTGATGACGCGGCTCACGAGCGACGTCGAGGTTCTGAACGAGATGTTCACCTCCGGGGTCGTGACGATCTTCGGGGACGTGTTCACGGTCGCTTTCATCATGATCGCCATGCTCGTCATGGACTGGCGGCTCGCCCTCGTGACGTTCGCGGTCCTCCCCCTCGTGTTCATGGCCGCGTGGCTCTTCCGGAAGAAGGTGCGCGAGGCGTACCGCGACATCCGGATCCGGCTCGCGCGCATCAACGCCTTCCTGCAGGAACGGATCACGGGGGTGCGCGTCGTGCAGTTGTTCCGGCAGGAGCGGGCGGCGACGCGCTGGTTCGGCGACATCAACGATGACCACCTCGAGGCCCACCTGCGCTCGATCACGTACTACGCGCTCTTCTTTCCCGTCATCGAGGTGCTCGCGTCCGTCGCGCTCGCGCTGATTATCTGGTACGGGGGCAACCAGGCCCTCCAGGGGACGCTCACGATCGGGGTCATCGCGGCCTTCCTGCAGTACGCGAAGCGGTTCTTCCGGCCCATCCAGGACCTGTCCGAGAAGTACAACATCCTGCAGGGGGCGATGGCGAGTTCGGAGCGGATCTTCCGGCTCCTGGACGAGGCGCCGGGAATCGAGGACCCGAAGAACCCGACGGAGCTTCCGGCGCGCGTGAGGGGCCGCATCGAGTTCGAGGACGTCTGGTTCCGGTACCTGTCGCCGGAGGAGGACGCGGCGGGGGTCACCACGCCCGCCCTGGCGCACGCGGCGGCCTGGGAAGGGGCGGAGGGGCGGCTCGACGAGGACGCGCCTGACGACGGCTGGGTGCTGCGCGGCATCAGCTTCACGGCGGAGCCCGGACAGCGGCTCGCGGTCGTCGGGGCGACCGGCGCGGGCAAGACAACGCTGTTCAGCCTCCTCATGCGCTTCTACGAGCCGCAGCGCGGGCGCATTACGCTCGACGGGGTCGACATCCGGGAGCTGCGGCTCTCCGACCTCCGTCGCCGGATGGGCCTCGTGCTGCAGGACGTCTATCTCTTCTCGGGCTCCGCCGCGAACAACATCGCGCTCGACCGCAAAGCGGTGGGGCGGGACGAGATCCGGGAGGCGGCCCGCCAGGTCGGGGTCGACCGGCACCTCGCGCGGCTGCCGAAGAAGTACGACGAGCCGCTGAGCGAGCGGGGCGGGAATCTGTCGGTCGGCGAGCGCCAACTGGTGTCCTTCGCCCGCGCGCTCGCGGGGGATCCGCCCATCCTGCTCCTGGACGAGGCGACGAGTTCGGTGGACTCGGAGATCGAGGCGGAGATCCAGGCGGCGCTGGAACGGCTGATGAAGGGGCGGACGAGCCTGGTGATCGCGCACCGGCTCTCCACCATCCAGGGCGCTGATCGCATCCTCGTGCTCCACCACGGACGCATCAGCGAATCCGGCACGCACGACACGCTGATTGAGAGCGGCGGGCTCTACGCGCAGCTCCACCGCCTCCAGTTTCAGAAGCCGACGGCCGCCGCATGAACGCCGCGTTGGACTGGGCGGCGACGCTGGACCCGCGCCTCGTGCTCCTGGCGCTGCTCGCGGCCCTGAACCTCTGGGCGACCGGCATCACCGCGCTCTCCGACGC
This sequence comes from Candidatus Palauibacter australiensis, assembly GCA_026705295.1. Classification (NCBI taxonomy): domain Bacteria; kingdom Pseudomonadati; phylum Gemmatimonadota; class Gemmatimonadia; order Candidatus Palauibacterales; family Candidatus Palauibacteraceae; genus Candidatus Palauibacter; species Candidatus Palauibacter australiensis. The sequence goes on along the minus strand of JAPPBA010000155.1, from coordinate 13,051 downwards.
GCCGAGGCGAGAGAAGACGCTGTGGGTCGCGGTGATCTTCCTCTGCCCCATCGTCGGCAGCGTGCTCTGGTTCGTGTTCGGCCCGAAACTCTGGGCGGAGAGGCGCTAACGGGTCACAGGCCGACGGCTGCGCCCCGTGCCGCGGGTCAGGACGGCCAGAGGGGGCGCAGCAGTTCCACCGTACGGTCGGCGGCGCCGGCGCCCGCCTCGGCGAACGCGCGGGCGGCCCGGGCGTGGTGTTGGCGGCGAGGCGGGCGGGCCAGCCCGGTCAGGGTGTCCGCGAGCGCGCCGGCCGGAGAGACGAGCCCGCCGCCGGCCGCCGCGAGGGCGCGGGCGTCGGCCCGGTCGTGGCGCGGGCCGAAGACGACGGGCAGCCCGGCTGCGGCGGGCTCGAGCACGTTGTGGAGCCCGGTGCCCCCGAGGCCGCCGCCGACATAGGCCACGTCGCCCGCCGCGTACAGCTCGGCCAGCCGGCCGACCTCGTCGAAGACGATGACGGAGGCGTCGGGTCCGGCGTCGGGCTCCGCGGCGGCCTCGCCGATCCGGCTCCAGCGGATGACGCGTTCCCCGCGGGCCGTGCACGACGCGACGAGGGCGTCGACGTGCGCGGCGGTCGGCTCGTGCGGCGCGATCACGAGCTGCCATCCCGGGCCGCCGCCTCGCCGCACGGCCGCCGCGGCATCGAGCAACGCCTTCTCGTCCGCGGGCCACGTCGAGCCGGCAATGAGCCGCAGGGCCGCTCCGTCCGCCGCTCCGAGCGCGGCGCGGAAAGACGCGGCCGAGCCGTCGCTCCGAGCGCGGTCGGCCCGTTCGAGCGCCAGGTCGAACGCCGCGTCCCCCGTCACCGCCAGCGCCCCCGGCCGAACGCCGAGCGCTTCGAGTCGCCGTGCGTCCTCCGGGCTCGCGGCGCCGACCGCGTCCAGCCCGGCGTACGACGCGCGGAAGAGCCGGCGGGCGAGGGCGCCGGAGCGGCGGCTCCCGTCGCGGACAGTGCCGTTGATGAGCGCGGCGGGCACTCCGGCCCGCGCGGCCGCCGCCGCGAGTCCGGGCCACACGTCCAGCTTCGCGAACACGAGGAGGCCGGGCCGCACGGCGGCGAACGCCGCATCGCAGTCGCGCGCGCGGTCGAGCGGCGGCGCCCCGGAGTGATCCGGATCGAGCCACACGAGCGCCGCCCGGCCTGACGCCGAGCCGTGCGTGACGACGAGCTGCACGCGCCCGCCGGCGCGCGATCCGGACCGTGCGCCGCGCAGATGCCGGATGGCCGGCGCCGCGCCGAGCAGCTCGCCAGCGGAAGCGCCGTGGAGCCACACGAGCGGCCCGGGCTCCCGGCCCCGGCCCCAGGCGGCCAGCTCCGCGCCACCGCGCCGCCGGACCTCCACCGCCCGCGCGATGTGCGGGCGGGCGCGCCGGAGCAGAGGCGCCGCCGCGAGCGCGACGCCAGCCGCCGCCTCCGTGAGCCGCGCTCCAACGTTCACGGACGCACCCCGGCGTTCACAACCGCGCCCCGGAGCTTTTCGCCCGCATCCCGTCTCCATATTCTCCCGCGTGCGCTATCTCGGGAACAAAACGAAGCTCGTCCCCTTCCTGCTGGAGACCGTGGACCGGTTCCAGGAGGCGCCCGGCGTCGCTTGCGACCCGTTCGCCGGCACCGCCAGCGTGTCGGCGGCGCTCAAGGAGAAGGGCTGGCAGGTCCACGCGGGCGACCTGATGGCGTCCTCCTACGCCCTCCAGATCGCGCGGGTGCAACTGGACGCGCCCCCGCGCTACCCTGCCTCGCTCCTCCCGGCGGCGGCCCGCAACGGGAGGCGGGAGATCGGCTACCGCGCCCTGCTCGAAGGGCTGGCCGACCTCGACGGGCCGGACCGCCGCGGGTTCATCTCCGAGCACTACACGAGCGACGAAACCACCGGCCGCGAGCACGGGCGCATGTACTTCTCTCCCGAGAACGGACGGAAGATCGACGCGGTCCGGACGCGGATCGAACGCTGGATGCGCGGGACCTCCCACAGCGAAGCCGCGGCGCAGCTCCTGATCGCGACGCTCATCGAGGCCGCCGACCGCGTGGCGAACACGACAGGCGTGTACGCCTCGTTCGTGAAGACGATGCAGCCGAACGCCCTGCGCGCGCTCGAACTCCGCCCCATCGAACCGACCCCGCGCAAGGAAGGGGCCGGCGCCTGCAGCGCGTTTCGCGGACCCGCCGCCCGCCTCCTGGAATCCGTCGGTCCCGTCGATCTCGTCTATCTCGACCCCCCTTACAACGGCCGGCAATATCCCGCGTATTATCACATCCCCGAACTCCTCGCGCTCGGCTGGGCCACGCCGCCGGAGATCCGCGGAAAGACGGGACTCATACCCGACGAGGCGCAGCGCTCGGACTGGTGCCGCAAGCACCGGGCTCCGGACGCGCTGCGGGAGGTGCTGGAGGCCGCGGACGGACGCCACATCCTGTTCAGCTACAACGACGAGGGGCACCTGGCCCGCGCCGCGATCGAGGAGGCGCTGCGCGAACGCGGCCTGCCCGACACCTACGCGTTCCACCACCGGCCCTACCGCCGCTACCGGAGCGACGCCGACGGCCCGCGGCGGAGCTACCTGCGCGACGACGTGCGGGAACACCTCCACTACGTGAAGTGCGCGTGAGCGCGGCGCGCTGGAGAACCGCGCTCCTGCTGCTCCTGCTGTGCGCGGGCGGCTGCTCGCCGGCGTACGTCCTGCGCGCCGGCTGGGAGGAGGCCCGCATCCTCTCGGCGCGCCGTCCCATTCGGGCCGTGATCCACGACACGACCGTGGCCCGCGAGACCCGCGACAAGTTGCGGCTCGTCCTCGACGCGAGAGACTTCGCCGAACGCGACCTGGGGCTGCGCGCGGGGGCGAGCTACGAGTCGTTCACGCAACTCCACCGCGACACGCTGGTCCTGATCGTGCTCGCCGCCCCGGAGTTCGATCTCCGCTGGAAGACGTGGTGGTTCCCCATCGTCGGCCACGTCCCGTACAAGGGATACTTCGACTTCGAGGACGCCCACGCGGAGGCCGCCGGCCTGGCCGAGGAAGGCTACGACGTCTCGGTGCGGCCGGTCGCCGCTTTCTCGACGCTGGGCTGGTTCCCCGACCCCATCATGTCGACGACGCTGCGCCTCGACAGCCTCGGGATCGTCGAGACGGTGATCCACGAGATCACGCACAGCACGTACTTCCCCACCGGCCAGGCCGATTTCAACGAGAGCTTCGCGAACTTCGTCGGCTACCGCGGCGCCATCGAGTTCTTCTGCGAGGCGGTGGCGGACGAGAGCGCCTGCGTGCGGGCGCGGTGGAGGTGGGAGGATACGCGCCTGTTCGGCGACTTCTTCCATTCCATCCTCGCGCCGCTGGAGGAGGTGTACGCCTCCGCCATGCCCGACGACGCGAAGCGGGCGGCCAAACGCGAGGTGTTCGAGGCGGCGGCCCATCGCTTCGAGACGGAGTACAAGCCGCGGCTGCACGCGCAGTACGGCTCGATCGACCCGGACGGTCTCGACAACGCGTGGATGATCTCGCGCCTGCTGTACTACACGAGACTGGACGACTTCGAGCGCGTGTACGAGTCGCACGGCGGCCTGGTGCCCTCCGTTGAAGCGCTGATGCGGGAGGCCGAATCCGGCGACCCGTGGGAGGCCCTGACGCGCCTGGTGGTTCGGGAGGGTTCGAGATGACGGAACCGTTTGTCTGCGTGCGCTGCGGCCGCGACGACCAGGGCCGGATCGAGCGCTTCCCGTTCCCGAGCGCGCTCGGCGAGCGGATCGTGGCCGAGATCTGCGCCCCCTGCTGGGAGGAGTGGAAGAAGCGGCAAATGCTCCTCATCAACCACTACGGGCTCAAGCTCCACGAAGCCGCGGCGCGCGAGTTCCTCTACAAGAACCTGAGGATCCACCTCTTCGGCGAGGAGGGCACCGCCGCCCCCATCGACACCGGCGCGGAAGGGTCCGTCGAGTGGTAGGCGGTGGGCGGCGGACGCCCTGGGGTCGGGCTCGAAGCTGACGCCGCGCTACGAGACGACGAGGTTGAGCATGCGGTCCGGGACGTGGATCACCTTCCGGATCGCGACCCCGTCGAGGCGCCGGATCACGTTCGCCTCGGCCAGCGCCGCCTCGCGAACGACATCTTCCGGGGCTCCGCGCGCGACGCGGATCGTCGCCCGCAGCCGGCCGTTCACCTGCACCGGAAGCTCCACCTCGTCGACCATGAGCTTGCGCTCGTCCCAGGCCGGCCACTCGGCGTGATCGAAGAGGCTCGATGCGCCGCCGAGGCGGGCCCACAGCTCCTCCGCAATGTGGGGCGCGACGGGCGCGATCAGGATCACGAGCGGCCGCACCTCGTCGATCGAGGCCGTGCGCCCGCCGGCGCGCAGCGTGTTCAGGTAGTCCATGGCCGCGGCGATCGCCGTGTTGTAGCTCAGCGCCTCCAGGTCCTCCGAGATCTGCCGGATCGTGGCGTGCAGCGCCCGCTCCACCCCCGGATCGTCGAATCCCGTGCGCCCCGCCTCGGCCGCGGCCGTCACGCTGTCCCACACCTTCTTCAGGAAGCGCTCGGGACCGGCCAGACCGCTGTCGCGGAAGTCCCCGCCGCGCTGGAAGGGGCCGAGGAACATGAGGTACATGCGGAACGTGTCCGCGCCGTAGCGTTGGATGTACTGGTCCGGCAGGATCACGTTGCCGCGCGACTTCGAGATCTTGGCGCCGTCCCGGATGAGGAGGCCGTGTTTGCGGAAGCAGTCGTACGGCTCCTCGAACTCGAGGTGCCCGAGGTCGTGCAGCACCATCGTGAGGAAGCGGGAGTAGAGGAGGTGGAGGACGGAGTGTTCCTCGCCTCCGATGTAGCTGCTGACGGGTAGCCACGCCTGCGTCCGCTCGGGGTCGAAGGGGCGATCGTCGAACTCGGTCGAGGGATAGCGCAGGAAGTACCAGCCCGAGTCGAGGAAGGTGTCGGAGACGTCGGTCTCGCGCCGCGCGTCGGCGCCGCACGCCGGACACACCGCCGTGTAGAACTCCGGGTCGCGCGCGAGCGGACTCACGCCCGTCGCCGTGGGGCGGAAGTCCTCCACGTACGGGAGGACGACGGGGAGGTCCTCCTCCGGCACCGCCTGCGGACCGCAGCTGTCGCAGTAGATGATGGGGATCGGGGGTCCCCAGTACCGCTGGCGGGAGATACACCAGTCGTGCAGCCGGTAGTTGACCTCTGCCGCCGCGAGCCCGCGCTCCGCCAGCCACTCGGTGATCGCGCGCCCGCCCGCGTCGGCCTCCATCCCGCTGAAGCGCCCGGAGTTCACGAGCATCTCATCGGCGGTGTGCTCGACGAAGGCGGCCTCCGCCTCGCCTCCTCCGATGTCCGCGGGATCCGCACCCTCCGGGAGCGCCGCGCGGGAGCACACGACCTGGACGATGGACAACCCGAACTGGCGCGCGAAGTCGAAGTCCCGCTGATCGTGCCCGGGCACGGCCATGATCGCGCCGGTGCCGTAGTCCATGAGGACGTAGTCGGCGACCCACACGGGGATGTCCTCCCCGGTGGCCGGGTTCCGCGCGTACCCGCCGGTGAACACGCCCGTCTTGTCGCGATCGTCCGTCTTCTGCCGCTCCACGAGATCGACGGCCGCGGCCGCCCGCACGTAGGCCTCCACCTCGGCGCGGCGCTCGTCCGTCGTGAGCCGCTCGACGAGGGGATGCTCCGGCGCCAGCACCATGAAGGTCGCGCCGAAGAGCGTATCGGGACGGGTGGTGAACACCTCGATCCGGTCCGCGCCGCCCGAGCCCTCCGCGGCGTCCGAGGCTCCCGCAGCGCCCGAGAGCGGGAAGTGCAGCCGCGCGCCGTCGGAGCGGCCGATCCAGTTGCGCTGGGCCGTCTTCGTCGTCTCCGACCAGTCGATCCAGTCCAGGTTGTCGAGCAGGCGCTGCGCGTATTCCGTGATCCGGAAAAACCACTGGCTCAGCATCCGCTGTTCGACCGCGGCGTCGCACCGCTCGCACAGCCCGGCGATCACCTGTTCGTTCGCGAGGACGGTCTGGCACTGCGGGCACCAGTTGACCGCCGCCTCCTTCTTCTCCGCGAGGCCCGCCCTGAAGAGCTGGACGAAGATCCACTGCGTCCACTTGTAGTAGCGGGGGTCCGTCGTATCGACCGTGCGGGACCAGTCGGTCATGAGCCCCGCCGCCCTCAGCATCCGCTCGAAGTTGCGGATGTTCGAGGGGATCAACTCCATCGGGTGCGTGTCGACCTTGAGCGCGTGGTTCTCCGAGTGGATGCCGAACGCGTCGTAGCCGATGGGCTCGAAGACGTCGTCGCCCCGCAGGCGGCGGAAACGCCCGTAGATGTCGGCCCCCGTGAAGGCGTACAGGTTGCCGACGTGCAGCCCCTCGGCCGACGGGTAGGGGTACATCATGAGGTTGAAGAACGGGCGCTCGGCGGCGTCGAGGTCGGGCTCGTTGGTCCCGTTCTCCTCCCACCAGGCCTGCCACCGGGCTTCGATGGCGATCGGGTCGTACATGGGTCGCGGGTCCGCTCCGTCTACGGGATCACGCCGGGGAGATTAGCAGGCCGTGGCAAAAGCCCCGCTGCGTTCGAGCGGCGCTGCATCTCGCCTGAAACGCTGCGCTCTGCGTCGCTCCTCGGTCACGTAGCGCTGCTATGCTCCCTCGTCGCTCCTTGTCAGGCGAGCGCTTCGCCGCTCTCGGCGCTGACGCGGGGTTTTGCCACGGCCTGCCGGCAGCCCGTGGCAAAAACCGAGACGGCGGCACCCTGCGGAGGCCGCCGTCCGGCCGCACAAAATGGGGCCGGAACGGCGGCCGAACAACTTGCGACGCTTAGCTCTCCCGGCCGGGACCGGGAACCCTGTCGTCGAGGCTGAACTTTCCGCTTCCCGTCGTCCACAGGAAGAGGAAGATGGCGCAGTACAGGACGGCCAGTTCTCCGCCGTTCACGATCGGCCAGAACTCCATCTCGCGGGCGAAGAAGTGGCGCCACCAGTAGACAACCGCGAAGTGCCCCGTGAGGACGAAGGCGACCCAGCGCGTCCGGATCCCGAGGATGATGAGGATCGGCAGGAAGAACTCGATGAGTCCCGCGATGCCCACCGGCCAGGAAAACCAGTTTCCGACGGCGTCCCTTCCGAACATGCCGAGGAGCTTCTGGGCTCCGTGCTGCCACAACATGAGGCCGGCGGTGACCCGGAGCACGGCGTGAGTGGTTTCCTTCGAGACGGGTGCATTCATGACGCCTCCCATAAAGGGGGGCTCCGGCGTCCGGCGCCGCTTGCAGGCCCGGAAGTACCGCCGTAGCCTTGCGACCCATGATGCCGGTTGATTCTCCGCGCGCACAAGACGGGGAGCTCGAGGGCGAGATCCCCGTTCGCATTCCGCTCGCCCTTCTGCTGACCCTCAAAGACCTCGATACCCCCGAAGATCCGCGGGAACTCGAGGAAATGGACCTCTCCCTGAACCTGCGCCGGCGGCTGGGGCTGTCGAGCGTCGTGCTCAAGCAGATTCGCCGTTACGAGGAGGAGGGCGGGGACGTGCCCGCCGCCGAAGTCGCGAGCCTGTTCGAACTCGTCGCGCGGCGGGTCGATGCTCCGGAGATCTTCGCCTCCACGGGACGCCGGATCACGCGTGAGGCCTTCGGCCCCGGCGGGCGCGTGATGCTGCGCTTCGGGTGGCGGCTGATCCCCCTCGGTCTCCGGCGGATCCTCGCCTGGGGGCAAGCGAAGAAGATCGCCCGCCGCCTCAGTCCCTCCTCGGAGATCCGGATGGAGAAGGGGTTGAACGGGCTCGTGATCCGGCGCGGCCTCCCACTGCTGGCCACAGCGGCCAAGGACGGACGCGGCTGCGAGATCCTGTCCGGGATCATCGACGAGTCGTTCCGGACGTATCGGGCAGTCGAGAGCGACGTCTCACACCCACGGTGCGAAACCCTGGGGGAGGATCACTGCCTCTGGGTGGTCGACGTGGCCGACGCGGTCGACGCGACCGCGGGCTAGCCGTGCGGTTCGACGTGCACGGTCACGTCGGTGAAGCCGATCTGGGCCGCGACCCGCCGCTCCACTTCATCGGCGATTTCGTGCGCACTGACCACCGTTTCCTCGGGCGCGACCCGGATCGTGAGTTCCGCGAAGCGCCCGACCGACTTGCCGCGCGAGCGGACCCGGGTCACGGCGCGCACGCCGGACACGCGGCCCGCCACGTCTTCGATCTCGCGCGGATCGACGGCCCGTTCATCGACGAGGACGGGGATGGTCTCGCGGAAGATCTTGTATCCGGATCGAGCCACGACGAGCGCCACGGCGAGGGCGAGCCATGCGTCGGCCGGGGCCCAGCCGGTCCAGTCGGTGATCGCGAGCCCGACCAGAACTCCCGCCGTCACCAGGACATCGGACGCCGTGTGCCGGGCGTCCGCGGCGAGGATGTCGCTCGACAGCCTCCGGCTCGCCCTCGCCTCGCCGAGGGCGACCGCCCCGTTCACGATGAGGGCCGCGAGGAGCAAGATCATCATCGCCGGTTCGAGATCCGGCGGAGCGCCGCCGCGGATGAGGCGCTCGAAGGCGCTCTGAACGAGTTCGAAGCAGGTGACCGAGAGGAAGGCCGCCACGGCAAGCGCCGCGAGCGTCTCGAACTTGCCGTGTCCGTAGGGGTGTTCGGCGTCCGGCGGGGCGGCCGCGAGGCGCATCGCGGCGAGACCCACGACGTTGTTGATCGCGTCCACGCCCGAGTGGGCCGCGTCGCCCAGCACGGCGATCGACCCCGAGCGGAGCCCCACGATCAGCTTCGCCGCGATCACCGCCACGTTCGCGAGCAGCACCCACCGGAGTATGCGGCGCACCCGTGCGTGGCGGTCCGCCGGCGAATTCACCGCTTCGGACTCATCGCTGGAAGCGCCGCCCCCGGCTGAAGTCCGGTTTCGGCGAGTACCGCTCGGGCTCCTCCCCCTCGTCCCCCCTCTCGTCTTCCCCCTCTTCGCCTTCCGCTTCCCGCATTACCGCGTCGAAGCGGCTCGAACGGGCGCGCTGCCGTCCCCCCAGCAACCAGCGCCAGGGCGACTCGCGCGGCGCCCTTCCCGTCGGCGCATGCTTGTCGTAGAGCCCCGGAGAGCCGAGTCCCACCCAGATGCCGAAGGCGAGGGCGATGAGCGCGCCGAGCGATCCGGCGATGATCAGGATCAGGGCCAGCGTGTCTTCGGTCATGAAACTCCGTGCTTCGTCGCGCCGGGGCGCCGGGTTCTTGCCTGCGCCGCCGGGCGTCGTCTACTGTCACGCTACTGTCACGCCACGCGGCCCCCGGCCGGCCCGTTCGTGTCGACACCGGGTCGACACTAGATGGCGTCGCCGGCGGCTCCATGACAAGCGCGCCCGTCCGTCTCTCCCCTCCCATTCGAGCGATTCCATGACAGAACAGCACCGGGAAATCGATGTCCTGCTGGACGAACAGAGGACTTTCGAGCCGTCGGCGGACTTCGTCGCGGCCGCCCACGTGGGCGATCGCGGCCCCTACGACGAGGCCGGCCGGGACCGCGAGGCGTACTGGGAGGCGTGGGCGCGCCGGCTCGACTGGTTCTCGCCCTGGGACACGGTGCTGGAGTGGGATCCTCCCTTCTCGAAGTGGTTCGTGGGCGGCACGCTCAACGCCGCGTACAACTGTCTCGACCGCCACCTCGAAGCGCGCGGCTCGAAGACGGCGCTGATCTGGGAGGGCGAGCCGGGCGACGTGCGGCGCTACACGTACCGCGAGTTGCACGAGGAGGTGTGCCGCTTCGCGAACGCGCTCAGGGGGCTCGGCGTCGGGAAGGGGGACCGGGTCGCGATCTATCTCCCGATGGTTCCGGAGGCCGCCGTCGCCATGCTCGCCTGCGCGCGCATCGGCGCTCCGCACTCCGTCGTCTTCGGAGGCTTCTCGCCCCAGTCCCTTCGCGACCGGATCGAGGACGCCCACGCCACCTGCGTGATCACGGCGGACGGCGGATATCGACGCGGCGGGATCATCCCTCTCAAGGCGAGCACGGACGCGGCCATCGAGGGTCTCGACTACGTGAAGAGCGTCGTCGTCGTGCAGCGCTCCGCCGTGACCGACCCCGGGGCCGCGCCCCACGGCGACCGGGTGGACACGCCGTCGTGCGCGATGACCGCGGGCCGGGACCACTGGTATCACGACCTGATCGCCGCGGCGGACGCCGATGGCCCCGCCGAGCCGATGGATTCGGAGGACCTGCTCTACATCCTCTACACCTCCGGGACGACGGGGAAGCCGAAGGGCGTGATGCATACGACCGGCGGCTACATGACGCACGTGACCGCGACCGCGAAGTGGGTGTTCGACCTCCGGGAGGACGACATCTACTGGTGCACCGCGGACGTGGGGTGGGTGACGGGCCACTCCTACATCGTGTACGGCCCGCTCGCGAACGGGGCGACGGTGGTGATGTACGAGGGATCGCCCGACTGGCCCGACCGGGGCCGCTTCTGGGAGCTGTGCGAGCGCTACGCGGTGACGGTGTTCTACACGGCGCCGACGGCGATCCGCGCTTTCATGCGGTGGGGGGACGACTGGCCGGCGGGCTACGACCTCTCGAAGCTCCGGCTGCTCGGGACGGTGGGCGAACCCATCAACCCCGAGGCGTGGGTGTGGTACGACCGCCACATCGGCGGCGGCCGCTGCCCGATCGTGGACACGTGGTGGCAGACGGAGACGGGCGGGATCATGATCACGCCGCTCCCCGGAGCGATCACCACGAAGCCGGGGACGGCGACGGTCCCCTTCCCCGGCATCGAGGCGGCGATCCTCGACGAGGACGGGAACCCGGCGGAGTCCGGCTACCTGGCCATCACGTCGCCGTGGCCGGGGATGCTGCGGGGGGTGTGGGGAGACGAGGCACGCTACCGCGAGACGTACTGGTCGAAGTGGCCCGACATCTACTTCCCGGGCGACGGGGCGCGGGTGGACGAGGACGGCTACTACTGGATCATGGGCCGCGTGGACGACGTGCTGAACGTGGCCGGCCACCGGATCGGGACCATGGAGGTGGAGTCGGCGCTCGTCGACCACGAGGCGGTGGCGGAGGCCGCGGTCGTGGGGCGTTCGGACGAGATCAAGGGACAGGCGGTGGCCGCGTTCGTGAGCGTGGTGGAGGGGACGGAGACGTCCGAGGCGCTGCGGCAGGAGCTGCGGGGGCACGTGGCGGCGCAGATCGGCGCGATCGCGCGGCCGGCCGACCTCATCTTCGCCGCCGAACTGCCGAAGACGAGGAGCGGGAAGATCATGCGGCGCCTCCTGCGCGACGTGGCGGAGGGACGGGCGCTGGGCGACACGACGACGCTCGCCGACCCCGCAGTCGTGCGAAGCCTGCAGCAACAGTTCGCCGACAGCGAGGGCTAGCCGAGAGGACCGACCGACGCCATCGCCCGCCCGCCGCCGCCGACGCTCATGACCCCGCGCTCTCCGGACACCGGCGCGCGGGGGGCGGGACAACTCGCGCTGCTCGCGCTGGTCGATCTGCTCGCGATGAGCCTCTGGTTCTCGGCCAGCGCGGTCGTGCCGGAGCTGCGCGAGGCGTGGGGGCTGGACGACGCCGGGGCGGCCTGGCTCACCACCTCCGTGCAACTCGGCTTCGCGACGGGCGCCGTCCTCTCGGCGCTGCTCACGCTCTCGGACGTGTGGGACCCGCGCCGGCTCATCGCGGGGTCCGCCCTCCTCGGCGCGGCCGCCACCGCCGCGATCGCCCTCTTCGCGGACGGTCTCGGCCTCACCATCGTCCTCCGGTTCGTGACGGGGGTCGCCCTGGCGGGCGTCTATCCGCCCGGGATGAAGATGGTCGCCGGGTGGTTTCGCGCCGGGCGCGGGATGGCGATCGGGATCCTCATCGGCGCCCTCGCGGTGGGGAGCGCGATGCCCCATCTGCTCCGGCCGCTCGGAGGGATCGGCGCCTGGCGGCCGGTGCTCCTGCTCGCCTCGGGCCTCGCGGTCGTGGCGGCGGTGCTCGCCGCGACCGGGCTCCGGGCGGGCCCCCACCAGGCGCCGGCCGCGCCCTTCGATCCGCGCGCCGTGCGGCGCATGTTCGCCGACCGGGCGACGATGCTCGCCAACGGCGGCTATTTCGGGCACATGTGGGAACTCTTCGCGATGTGGACGTGGATCCCCGCCTTCCTGGCGGCGAGCTTCGCAGCCGATTCGAGCGCGGGCACGACCCCCTCCCTCGCCTCGTACCTGGCTTTCGCGACGATCGCCGCCGGAGGGCTGGGCGCCGCCGCGGCCGGCATCCTCGCCGACCGCGTGGGCCGGACCGCCGTGACGAGCTGGAGCATGGTGGTGAGCGGCGCCTGCTGCCTGGCGATCGGGCCCCTGTTCGGCGGTCCCGTGTGGCCGGTCGCGGCGGTCTGTTTCGTGTGGGGGTTCGCGATCGTCGCCGATTCCGCGCAGTTCTCCGCCTGCGTGAGCGAACTCGCCGAACCCGAGTACGTCGGCACCGCGCTCACGCTGCAGACGGCGATCGGCTTCCTGCTCACCGTCGCCACCATCCGCCTCGTCCCGGTGTGGGAGGCGGCGCTGGGCTGGGAGTGGGCCTTCGCCCCCCTCGCCATCGGCCCCGCCCTCGGCACCTGGAGCATGCTGGTGTTGCGACGCCGCCCCGAAGCCGCTCGCATCGCCGACGGCCGCCGCTAGGAGCTGCGTGGGTGACCTCTACTGATATATGTCGCGGCGATGGGCGATTCGGATTACCAGGATGCGGATAGTTTCGTCGTCGATCCGAGTCAGAATTCGATAGTCGCCAACGCGGTATCGCCAGAGATCGCGGTATCTTGAGCCCTGCATCGCGGTGCCGAGTTGACGAGGGTTGTCCAGCTTCGCCAATCGATCTTCGAGGAAGGTGCGAAGTCGCCTGCAAACAGGGGGATCCAGTTTGCGCACGGATTTCTGGACGCTCGCGGCATACTCAATCCTCCAACTCACGCCACATCTCTTCCGCACTCACCACCTCTTCCTCCCCCTTCCGGATGCGGTCCAGAACCTGTTCGGCCAGATACACGTCTTCCAGA
>JAPPBA010000154.1 GCA_026705295.1 Candidatus Palauibacter australiensis | reverse complement strand
GATGTATTTCCGCATCTTCGGGTTCCAGCGATGTGTCTGGTGCCCGAAGTGTACGCCCGCCTTCAAGAGGTCCTGCAGCTCGACGCCCATGCGTTCGGCTATCCGCCTTCCGCTATCGTTTGGAGAACTGGAAGCGCTTGCGCGCCTTGGGACGACCCGGCTTCTTCCGCTCGACGATGCGGGGATCGCGGGTCAGCATGCCGTGCGACCGCAAGGTCCGCCGACGCTCTTCATCCATCGCGAGGAGGGCGCGCGCGATGCCCAGGCGCGTGGCCTCCGCCTGCCCGGTGATCCCCCCACCGCGCACCCGCACGGCGATGTCGTACGACGCTCGCGTGCCGGTGACATCGAGGGGCGCCGCGACGAGCGAACGGTGCCGCGGGATCGTGAAATACTCTTCGAACGCCCGGCCATTCACGTTCACGACGCCCACGCCGCGCTTCATCGTGATGCGGGACACCGACTTCTTCCGACGTCCGACCGACTGGACCTGTTCCGTTTCCGCCAACTCTCGTCTCCCTGACAGTCCCTGTGCGCGCTGTCGCTATTCCGCGATCTATTCCGCGATCGTGTCGAAGGGGCGGGGGCGCTGAGGCGCGTGCGGATGCTCCGGCCCCGCGTATACCCGCAGCTTTCCGAGCATCTGCCGACCGAGCGTGTTCTTCGGGAGCATGCCCTTTACGGCCAGCTTGATCACCCGGTCGGGGTGTCGGTCGAGCATGCGCCGGAAGGGGATGAAGCGCTCTCCGCCCATGTAGCCGGAATGTCGGAAGTACTCCTTCTGATCCGCCTTGTTTCCGGTCAGCCGCACACGCTCGGCGTTCACCACGACGACGTAGTCGCCGGTGTCGAGGTGCGTGCTGTAGATCGGCTTGTGCTTTCCGCGAAGGACGGTCGCGATCCTCGTCGCGAGACGGCCGAGCACCTGATCCGCGGCGTCGACCACGTACCAGTCCCGCTCGATCTCCCCCGCCTTCACCGAGTACGTCTTCATTTCGTTCTGCCCACCTCAAAAAAACCGCCCGGCGGGACGGATGCCGAGCGCGTGAAAATGATAGCCCGTGAAGCTATTCAAGGCCTCGTATGAAGTCAATCGCGGGCGAGGGCGCATTTCCCCGAGCGGGACGGGAGGGCTTCGGGGGTCGGCGCGAGCCTCCGGCCCGGGGCGCCCCGTCGTTGACGAAGCGAACGAGCCCGGACCGCTCGGCGCCCGCGCGCAAGCGCGAAAGGCCGCGCTCCCTGAGTTGGCGCGTCCGCTCGCACGACACGTCGAGGGCCGCCGAGATCTCGGCCGGCGTCTGCGGTCTCTCGTACCCCAGACCGAAGTAGCGGCGCACGACCTCGGATTCGAGCGGAGGGAGGTCGGCCAGACTCGCCTCGATCGCGTCGTGCAGCCGCTCGCGAATCAGCCCGGCACCAGGCTCTGGCGCCTGTTCGTCGGGCAGGAGCTCCTCGAACGTGCAGGCGCCCCCCGGGGCCATCTCGTCGAGGGAAACGCGGTGCACGGCGGGTTCGCCGGGGCGCCTGTAATCGGCGTGGTCGGCGATGGCCTGCGTCATGGCCCGCCGCACCCAGTAGTGTGCGTAGCTGATGAAACGGACGCCGCGCTCCGGATCGAAGCGGTCCGCCGCGCGCACGAGACCCAGGTTTCCCTCGTTCACGAGGTCGGCCAGCGGGACGCCACGGCCGCGGTAGCCGCGCGCGACGGAAACGACGAAGCGGAGATTCGCGCTGACGAGCCGCACGCGCGCCGCCTGGTCGCCGGCCCGACTCCGCCGCGCCAGTTCCACTTCGGTTTCCGCGTCCAGCAGGCTCTCGCGACCGATGTCCGCCAGGTAGCGTTCGAATATGCGGACCATTCCAGGGCGACCTCAGTCGACGCCGCGCAGCATCCGGCCCCAGCGGATCTCGGTGAGCCAGGACCAGGGGCCCTTCGGCTCGCGAGCGTACGAATAGTACACCAGGAAGGGTGTTCCCCGGATCGCATCCCTGGGCACGAAGCCCCAGTAGCGGGAATCTTCCGAGTTCGACCGGTTGTCGCCCATGACGAAGTAGCTGTCCTCCGGCACGACGAGCGGTCCCCAGTTGTTTCGCGTCGTGACGGCGCCGGTGCGGCGTGCGCCGTCGGTCAGGAACCGGCGCTGCCACGCGAACTTCGGGCTCGGGGCGTCGGGGAAGTTCGACGCGGCCTTCACATAGGGTTCCTCGAACGGGACTCCGTTCAGGAAGAGCCTCGCCCGCCGCATGCGCAGCGTATCTCCCGGCATCCCGACGATCCGCTTCACGTAGTTCGTGCGCGGGGGCTGTTCGGCCGATTCCGGCGGCTCGAACACGATGACGTCGCCGCGCGAAGGCTCGCCGAACGCGGGAAGCTCCAGGTCGGTACCGGGGATCTCGGCTCCGTACACCATCTTGTTGACGAGGAGAAAGTCGCCGATCAGGAGCGTGTTCTCCATCGAGGCGGTCGGGATCTGGAAGGCCTCCACGACGAAGGTCCGAATAAAGAGAAACAGGACGAGGGCGACGAAAATGGACTTCGTCCACTCCCACATCCATCGGCCGACCGACGCCTCTCGACCCCGGCGCGCCCGGACCGTGGGAGCGCGAAACCTGCGGACTCGCCGCCGCGCCGCCGCGCCCTCTTCCACCCCTTCCCCTTCGGTTCCGGCAGCGGTTCCCTCAGTCGGTCGTTCCTCCATCCCATCCTTCCCTGTTCCACAAGCCGCTGATTGGCCGTCCCGCGTGCGACCCTGTTTCGGGTCCCGTGTCCGCGCGGGCCACACCCTCTGATGTACGGGCGGACTTCAACGCGGTCTCACCGTCCAGCCTCACCAGTCGACGTCGATCTGCGCGCGCTGCAGCGTGCCGCTGTAATCGACGTACGCCACCTTCGTTTCCGTGTAGAACTCGTAGACTTCCCACCCCCCTTCACGGTGTCCGTTGCCCGTGTTTTTGACACCGCCGAAGGGAAGGTGCGCCTCCGCGCCGATGGTGGGCGCGTTCACGTACGTGATCCCGTTGTCGAGTTCCTCCACCGCGCGGAAGGAGGCCGTCACATCCCTCGTATAGATGGACGACGAGAGACCGTATGGAACTTCGTTGTTGATATCGAAGGCTTCATCGATCGTGTCGAAGCGGATCACGGAGAGGACCGGTCCGAAAATCTCCTCGCGCGCGGCGCGGTGCTCCCGGTCGACGCCGGCGAGGACCGTCGGCTCGAAGAACCAGCCGCCGGCGAGGCCGCTCTCCGCCGGCCGTCCACCCCCCGTCGCCACCCTCGCGCCCTCCTCGCGGGCGATCGCGATGTAGCGTTCGCACTTGTCCCGGGCCGCCTCGTGGATGAGCGGACCCACATCGACGCCGGCCTCCTGCCCGTCGCCGAGGCGGAGGGAGCGCGCCTCGTAGCACAGTCTCTCCACGAACTCGTCGTGGACCTCGCTCTGCACGAGGAGTCGGCTCGTCGCCGTGCAGCGCTGTCCCGTCGTGCCGAAGGCGCCCCACAGCACGCCCTCGAGGGCGAGGTCGAGATCCGCGTCGGCCATGACGATCTGCGCGTTCTTGCCGCCCATCTCGAGGGAGAGACGCTTGTGCATCCGCCCCGCGACCTCGCCGATCCGGCTGCCCGTCTCGGTGGATCCGGTGAAGGAGAGGCCGGGGACGCCGGGGTGTTCGACGATGGCGCGCCCGATCGTCTCGCCGCGGCCGTGCAGCAACTGCACGCACTCCGGCGGCAGGCCGGCCTCGAGCAGGATCTCCACGAACCGATGCGCGCTGTGGGGCACATCCTCCGAGGGCTTGTAGATGATGCTGTTCCCGCAGAGCAGCGCGGGGAAGATCTTCCAGCTCGGGACCGCGACCGGAAAGTTGAAGGGGGTGATGATCCCGAACACGCCGATGGGACGCCGGAACGACATCGCCCACTTGCTGCGCAGCTCGGAGGGCGCCGTGCGTCCGAACAGGCGCCGGCCCTCCACCGCCGCGTAGTAGGCCGTGTCGATGGCCTCCTGGACGTCGCCGCGCGTTTCGTCGAGCACCTTGCCCATCTCGCGCGTCGCCGTGCGCGCGAGGTCCTCCTTGTGCCGCGTGAGCAGGTCCCCCGCCGTCTTCAGCACCAGGCCTCGCTCGGGGGCCGGCGTCCTGGACCAGCGCTCGAAGCCGCGCTGGGCGGAGGCCACGGCCGCGTCCAGCTCCGACGCGCCCGTGTCGGGGAAGAGGCCGATGAGGTCCGACGTGCGCGCCGGGTTCCGGTTCTCGACGTATTCGCCGGTGGCGGGCGCGGTCCACTCGCCCGCGATGTAGTTGAGGAACTTCTCAGCCATGGCCGGAGGAACTCCGCGCTTGGATTAGCGATTCATGAGGAGGATGACCTCATCGTTTTCGACCCGGACGTCCACGACGGTCTCGGGGATGTCGAAGAGCACGGTTCGTCCGTCCGCACGCAACCCCAGTTCCTGCGCGGCCATGCCGAGCATCATCGGGGGCACCGGGAGGATGCCCGCCTGGAGACTCACGAGGTCGAGGCGTCCCTCACCGCTCTCCCCCACCCGCGGCAGGACTTCTCCGGCGACCCGGGCGGAATCCCCGAGCATCCTCGTCAGGCTCGCCGCCATGTCTGCTTCGATCGGGAGTTGCGTGAAGTCGAGCATGACGGTGAAGGCGACGGTCGAGTCGCGCAGCTCGACGGCGGGCTCTCCGACGCCGGTCGGCAGTCGGGAGGTCAACCGGTAGCGAACGTAGCTCTGGAGTTCCGTCTCGTTGAACCGCATCTCGGCCGCCCCGCCACCGGCCGCAAGCTCCTGCAGAGCCGCGTCCACCCGGGCCGCCGCTTCGGGACCGAATTCGGGCATGGACTCCGCGACGACGATTTCATCCGCGCCCGCGTTCGCGAGCCACGCTTCGATGTCTCCGCGGAAGATCCAGCCGACGATCAGCAGAATCAGAAGGAAGATGAGAAAGCCCAGACCTTTGAAGAGCTTCCGGAAGATGCCCATGTCGACCGCCTCCGACCGGAATCGGGGAAAGAGAAAAAGCTATTGCCGTACGCGGCGCGCGTCATCGGCGCCGCCCGCCAGCCGGCAGGCAGCGACCTCCGTGTGCCGTGCGCCGCGGGGGAGAAGTTCGCTCCGCATCAGTGACACGCGCCGAACATCCACCGTGGCCTCGAAGCGGACACGCGCGATGGCGCCCGCCAAACCTACGGGCGGCGGGGGGCGGCGGATTCGTCCCACCGTCACGTGCGGGCGGAAGGGACGCGGTTCGGGGGCCACGCCGACGCGGACCACCGCCTCCTCCACGGAGCGTTGCAGCGCGGCGAGGGCGGGCGTCTCCTCGACGCCGACCCAGAGGACGCGCGCACGCCGGTGGGAGGGAAAAACGCCGGCGCGGCGCAGCCGGATCGAGAAGCCCCGCCGCTCGGCGGTGGCGGCGGCGATCTCCCGTGCGAGCGGCGTCTCGAGGCCGGCGTCAACCTCCCCGATGAAGCGCAACGTGAGGTGCAGTTGCTCCGCGCGCACCGGCCGCACGCCCTCCAGCGCCCGCAGGGCCCCGGTCGCGCGCGTGAGGTCCGCACGGACCGTGGCGGGGAGGAGGACGGCCGCGAAGAGCCTCGACCGGACGTCGGGGGAGACATATCCTGCGCCTGCCATGATCCTCCTCATCGACAACTACGATTCGTTCGCCTTCAACCTCGCGCGGTATCTGGAGGAACTTGGGGAGACGGTGCGGGTGCGGCGCAACGATGACGTCGATCCGGGAACGCTGAGGGACGAAGGTTACTCTCACATCGTCATCTCGCCCGGTCCCTGCACGCCCGCCGAAGCCGGGGCGTCCGTCGAGGTGATCCGGACCGCGGGCGCGGAGACCCCGATCCTGGGCGTCTGTCTGGGACACCAATGTATCGCCGCGGCGACCGGCGGACGCGTCTTCCGGGCCGCCCGTCCGATGCACGGCCGCCTGTCGGCGATCCGGCACGAGGGGCGCGGGCTGTTCGCGGGCCTCCCCTCTCCGCTCGAGGTCACCCGCTACCATTCGCTGGTTGTGGATCCCGGCGACCCGGGGGCCGGCCTCCGGGTCACCGCCCGCACGGACGAGGGCGAAGTCATGGCCCTCGAACACGCGTCGTGGCCCCTGTGGGGCGTGCAGTTCCATCCGGAAGCCGTGCTCACGGCCGGCGGACGCCGCCTGCTCGGGAACTTCCTCGCGCTCGGAAGGGGGGACGTCCCCGCCTCCGAGCCCGTGGAAGCCGGCCGCTGCCCGGAACTCCCGGCCGGGGCGCTGCCCTAGCAGCGCCCCGGGGACTCTGCACACGGTGGGACTCTGCTCTAGTTCGGGCCGCGGAAACGAATCGCTTCGGCGACGTGGTCGTCGGATACGCGGTTCCGTCCCTCCAGATCCGCGATGGTGCGGGCGACGCGGAGCGCGCGGTGGTAGCCGCGGGCCGTGAGGCCGAGATGGGTTACGGCCCTCCTCAGGAGCGAGCGGCCGCTGCGCCCGACCCGGCAAGCCTCCTCGAGACGGACGGGCGGGATCCGCGCGTTGATGGTTACATGCCGGCGGGCGGCGCGGGCGCGGGCCCTCGACACCCGGTCCCGCACGACTGCGCTCGTCTCGCCGGGCGCCGCCTCCGCGAGTTCCTCCCAGCGTACGGCCGGGACATCGACGAGCATGTCGATCCGGTCGAGGAGCGGCCCGCTGACCCGGCGGCGGTAGCGCCGCACGGTTTCCTCGAGGCATCGGCAGCGGCCCGGTACGCCCAGGAAGCCGCACGGACAGGGGTTCATCGCGGCCACGAGCGTGAACTCGGCGGGAAAACAGGCCGACCCGGCCGCGCGGACGATCCGCACCTGCCCCTCCTCGATCGGCTGGCGCAGCGCCTCCAGCGTGCGGCGCCCGAACTCCGGGAGTTCGTCGAGGAAGAGCACGCCGTGATGCGCGAGCGATGCCTCGCCCGGCCGCGGACGGCTCCCGCCGCCGATGAGCCCGGCCTCGCTGATGGAATGGTGCGGCGCCCGGAAGGGTCGGGCGCGCTTGAGTCCCGAACCATCGGCCACGAGACCGGCGACGCTGTGGATCACGGTCACATCCACCGCCTCCCTGACGTCGAGGACGGGGAGGAGCCCCGGGAGGCAGCGCGCGAGGCTCGTCTTTCCGGAGCCGGGACAACCTGAGAGGAGCAGGTTGTGCCCTCCGGCGGCGGCGATCTCCAGCGCCCGCTTGGCGACCGGCTGCCCCTTCACGGCGGACAGGTCGAATCCGTCGTCGTCCGGCGCGCCGTCGCCCAACGGCGGAGCTGAGGGGGACAGGAGCACCGCGGGGCCGCGCAGGCGGGCCTCGCCGTTAAGGGCGGCGAGGATATGGGTCAGCGACTCCGAGCCACCGACGGCGATTCCCTCCGCCGCCGACGCTTCGCGCAGGTTCGCGGCCGGCAGAAGGAGGCGCGCGACCGGCGGGTTTGCGGCCGCAAACAGTGCGATCGGAAGAGCGCCGCGGATGGAGCGCAGGGAACCGTCGAGCCCGAGTTCTCCCACGGCCAGCGTCCCGTCGAGGGCGTCCTGAGGGATGTCGCCCTTCGCGCACAGGATCCCGAGCATGATCGGCAGGTCCAGCGCGGCCCCGGCCTTGGGAAGGTCCGCCGGCGCGAGATTCACCGTGATGCGCATCCCGGGAACGTGAAGGCCCAGTTGCGCCGCGGCGGCCCGGATTCGCTCGCGGCCCTCGCGCACCGCGCTCTGCGCGAGACCGACGATCTGCATCATCGGCGTCCCCTGGATCAGCGACACCTCGACGCTCACCGGCCGCACGTCGATTCCCGTTACCGCCGCCGACATCACCGAGGCCGACCCCATCCACTTCCCCATTCTTCGTCGCTCCCCTCCGCGCAGCCTTGTAACTTCACCGTGAGGTCATGATCGGCGCCGGTCTCAACCGGTTCTCAAACAGGCCAGGAACGAGCGCAGGAACGAGGGAAGGAACGAGCGAAGTGTGGCGAAGAGCGTGAGATTGTCGTGCGGCGGCGCCAGCCGTCCGTGGCAAGACCCGGCGTCACCGCCGAGAGCGGTGAGGCTGCTGGGAGTGCTGCTGCTGAGCCCGCTGCTCGCGGGCCTCCCGGCCTCCCGGCCGCTGAGCGCGCAGGAACTGGACTCCGGCCACCTCTACCTGCGCGAAGAGGGGCGCCGGGTGGGGACGGAGCGCTTCCGGATCTGGCGGACCGGATCCACGGTGAACGCCGCCGCGAGCGTCGAGATGGTGCAGCGGACCGCCTGGCTGGTGCGGCTCCAGATGGATCCCGACCTGCTCCCGATGAAATACGAGATTCGCGACGGGGTATCGGCTCTCGTGAGCGGAGAGCGCTTCCCCGACCGGGTCCGCTTCCACTTCGCGACGCCCGAGGGCGAGCGCTGGAAGCAGTACCCGGTCCAGGATGCGGGCGCGATCCTGGAGCCCGGGGTCGCCCATCACTATCTCGTCCTCGTGCGCGCGCTCAGAGAAGCGCCGGACGGGCGGTTGACGGCGATCCTGCCCCTTGAGGGCCGGACCGTGACCGTGCGCCTCGCCGCGCGGACGGAGGAGAGCGTGTCGCTCGGCGAGGAGTCGGTGGACGCGACGCGCTACGACGTGGACATGGACGGCGCCCTGCACCGGGTATGGCTCGACGCGGAAGACCGGCTCCTCCGCGCCCTGGACGCCGAGGGCCGCGAGGCCCTGCGCGCCCCCGCAGGGGGCTGAGACAGACCGCCGAGGGTCAGAACAGACTGGAGGAGAAGAAGATGGAACACCTTCCGGAATCGTCCGACGCAACCGGGGAGGAGCACGTGATCCCCTCCCTGCCCGCACGCATCGTGCAGGTCTTCGTCTCGCCGGCGAAGCTGTTCGACGCCCTCCGCCACCGCCCCGCCTGGATGGGCGCCGTCCTGGGGCTCATCGGCCTCAGCCTCGCGCTCCAGTTCCTCACGCCGGTGATCGTCCCCGAAGAGATACTGCGGAGGGCGGCCGAGGCCCGGATCGCGGACTTCATACCGGAGGGAGCCGACCCTGCCGTTCTGGAGGAGCAGGTCGACGCCGCCATTTCCCCGGGAGTCGGCGTCGTCATAGGCACGATCATCATGACGCCCATCGTACTCTCGATCATCGCGGGACTGCTCCTGATCGCGTTCAACGTCATCCTGGGTGGAGAAGCCAGCTTCAGGCAGCTCCTCAGTGCCGCCGCGCACGCCATGTACATCGGTACGGCAGGAGGGGTCGTTTCCATCGGCCTGATGGCGGTCGGTGCAGAGATCGTGACCCTCACGCCCGGTCTCTTCCTGCCCGAGATGGAGGGGTTCATCGGCAGGTTCCTAAACGGAATCAACGTCTTCTCTGTTTGGACGTGCGGGGTGCTCGGGGTGGCGGTGAGCCGTTTCTATCCGGGACGGTCCGTGGCGGCGGGCACGACGTACCTGCTCGTGCTCTACCTCATCTTCGTGGCGGCGATCGCGATGGTCGCGGGTCTCTTCGGCGGTTTGGCCGGCTAGCAGTGAAACCGCGCGCGCCGCAGCGACGTACCCGTGACGTACCGATGATGCACCCCCGGGCGCGGGCCATGCGGTTTGCCAGGACCGCCCACCGAGTCTCGAAATAAAGGTCCT
>JAPPBA010000153.1 GCA_026705295.1 Candidatus Palauibacter australiensis | reverse complement strand
GGTGGGGACCGTTGTCGGAGCCAGTCGCGTGGAACTGCAGGAAACCTGCAGAATCGAGGGCGACATCCGGAGCCGCCGGGTGAAGCTCGAAGAGGGCGGCCAGATCGAGGGTCGTCTCCATATGACGACGAAGACAGCGGACGAGAAGCCGACCGCTTCTCCGCGCAAGGGCGCGGCCCCCTCGATCCAGCCGCAGAAGCGTCAGCGGGCGGCCGGGCCCAGCTGAAGCGGGGCTTCCGCCCGCCCGGCCTCCCGACCGCGGGGGTCGCGCCGTGCCGTGCGGGCGATCCGTTTGACGGAATCCCGTAATCGCGGATGAGGAACACGCTCCTCTTCGCCTTCGCGTTCCTGCCCCTGACGCTCGGCGCGGACTGGCTCGTTCGCGGCGCCGCCGGCCTCGCGCAGAGATTCGGAGTCAGCCCGCTCGTCGTCGGCCTGACCGTGGTCGCCTTCGGTACCTCGGCCCCGGAATTGGTCGTCAGCGCACTTGCGTCGCTGGAGGGCGACGCGGACGTCGCCGTTGGCAACATCATGGGTTCCACGGCCGCGAACGTAGGCTTGATCGTGGGCGTCGGCGCCCTGATTCGGCCGATCGAGGTCCACCGCCGGGTCATCGTGCGCGAGACGCCGCTCGTCATCGTCGTTCTATCTCTCGTGATGGTGCTGTCGCTCAACGATGCCGTCGGACGCCTCGACGGACTCGTGCTCGTCTTCGGCTGGGCGCTCTACCTGTTCTTTCTCCTGAAGTGGGAACGCGTGGGCCTGTTCGGGAAGACGGATCGCGCTCCCGATCCGGACGCACCTCCGCCGGCCGCCGGACCCGAGCCGCCAAGGACCGACATCGCAGCGCCGGGAGTCTGGTGGTCGCTCGTGCGGATCGGCATCGGCCTGCCCTGCCTTACGTACGGGGCGCGCTGGCTGCTGGAGGGCGCCGAGGGGATCGCCCGGTCGCTGGCCGTTCCGGAGGCGGTGATCGCCGCCACCATGATCGCGGTCGGCACTTCACTGCCGGAATTGGCCTCCACGCTGGTGGCCGCCTTCAGGCGCATGGGAGACATTGCGATCGGAAACGTGATCGGCTCGAACGTGTTCAATCTCGGCCTTGTGCTCGGGACGGCTGCGCTCGTTCGCCCGCTCGTGCTCCATCCGACGATCGTCGTCGGCTATGTGCTTCCGGCCCTGGCCTTCTCCGTCATCCTCATCCCCCTCGCCCTGCACCGCGGCACTGTGCAGAGGGCGGAGGGAGGGCTGCTCCTGCTCCTCTATCTCGCCTACATCGTGATGGTCTGGTTGTTCAACTGACCTGATCTTTCGACCCCGATCCAGCACCTGCCCCTCCCCATCCCGCTGCGGACCCTCCGCTTGCCAAGCGATACGGTAAAGCGCTAAGGTTGGCCGTATGGTGGTTTCCGTAAAGATGAGCAGCAAGAACCAGATCGTGGTGCCAAAAGTCGCGCGCGAGGCGCTCCGCCTCAGGCCCGGCGACCGGCTCTCGGTGTCGGTGGATGGTGACACCGTGAGGATGGAAAAGCTGCCGCCCGAGCAGGATGATCGGCTGCGGGGCGTGCTCCGGGATGTCGTCGATGCCGGGGATCTCTGGATCGAGCTCGAGGACGCCTGAATGGCGGACGACGGGCGCCCCGCAGGTCTCGAGGAGCGTCTCGCCCGGGCCGGTCTCGTCCACGTCGACGCTCGCGTATTCGCGCTTCACCTGACCGGCACGGGTCCGACGAGACAAACGGAACTCACCTTCTCGGGCATCGCGAGCGGCGCGGTCAAGGCCCAGACGTCGAGCCTGACTCTGTACCAGGTCCTCGTGGAAGTCTACCGGCAGGGAGAGCCGACATTGGCGGGCGACGTGGCGCGGTACATGCGGCTCTACCCTCGATTGGGCATCGTACCGGCCAGCCCCGAAATCGCCATTCAGGCCGCCGAAGTACGAGCGCGGCTCGGAGGTCGGTCGGAACGGGCCCTGCAGATTGCGACGGCGCTCGTTTCGGACGCCGAGGTGTACCTCACGTCGGGCTCGGGACTCCGCCGGATTGCCGGGATGCGTGTGCTGAACGTCGAGGACTTCGGCCAAGGGTAGGCGACACTACGCTAGCGTCTCCGCACGAGCCTCACGAGCGCCTTCAGGGGGTCGTAGAAGCGGTCGACGACCCGTTCCTTCAGGGGGATGATGGCGTTGTCCGTGATGGAGATACTCTCCGGGCATACCTCCGTGCAGCACTTCGTGATGTTGCAGAACCCGATGCCGCCCGACTCCTTGAGAAACGCGCTCCGATCCTCCACGTCGATGGGGTTCAGACTGTATCCGGCGGTTCTCACCAGGTACGTGGGGCCGATGAACTCCGCGTGCTTTCGGTGTGAACGGAGGACGTGACACACATCCTGGCAGAGGAAGCACTCGATGCACTTCCTCATTTCCTGAGCCCTCTCGATCTCGAACTGCTTCATACGCCAGCCGTCCTCGGCATCGCGGGGACGCGGCCGAAAACGTGGGATGGTGGCGTTGTTTCGGTACCCCTGGGAGACGTCGGCGACGAGGTCCTTGACGACGGGAAAGGCCTTCATCGGCGTGACCGTGATCGATTCGCTCTCCTCGTAGTCGGAGAGTCGAGTCATGCACGTGAGGCGAGGCCGGCCGTTGACCTCGCACCCGCAGGATCCACACTTGCCGGCTTTGCAGTTCCAGCGCACCGCGAGGTCCGGCGCGTGCTCCGCCTGGATGCGGTGGATGGCGTCTAGCACGACCATGCCCTGATCGACCTCGATCGTATAGGATTCGAGCCGCCCGTCGTCGTCGGATCCGCGGTAGACCTGGAAAGTTCGTTCCGCCACCTCGCTACACCCCTTCCTCGATGAGCTGCCTCAGTTCGGCTGGCGGCTCCGATACCGGTTCGGTGTCGGTCACCATCCGTCCGTCGGACGATCGGATGACAAGATTGACCCGCCCGAGCGCGGCGTCGGAGTCCGGAAAGTCGATTCGGGTATGCGCGCCGCGGCTCTCCCGTCGCTCGAGCGCCGAGAGGACGACCGCCTCGGCCACGGTGAGCATGACGTGGAGGTCGAGCCAGGTGTGCCAGCCGGGGTTGAAGGCCCGCCCTCCGCGGACCGCGCACGAGTCGAGCGCCCCGCGCAGTCGGTGGATGTCCTCGAGGGCCTCGCGCAGCGCGCCCTCCGTACGGGCGATTCCGACCTTGTCCTGCATGATCTGCTGCAATTCCTCCTGCAGGCCGAAGGGATTGCGTCCCCCCTCGCGCGCGAAGGGCGCCGTCGCGCCCGCGACGGCCGCGGACAGTTCGGATGCCGGGATCTCGGTGAAGGACACGTCTCTCGCCTCTTCGGCGGCCGCGGCGCCGGCGCGCTGCCCGAACACGATAAGGTCGGAGAGCGAATTGCCCCCGAGGCGATTGCCGCCGTGGAGGCCCGCGGCCACCTCACCCGCCGCGTAGAGCCCGGGAACGCAGGTCGCCGCCGTCTCCGGGTGCACCTTCACTCCCCCCATCGCGTAGTGGGTCGTCGGCCCGACCTCCATCGCGTCGGTCGTGATGTCGACGCCCGCGAGTTCCTTGAACTGGTGATACATGCTCGGGAGCTTGGCCTTGATGTACTCGGGACTCCGCTTATCCGAGATATTGAGGAAGACGCCGCCGTGCGGACTCCCCCGCCCCGCCTCCACCTCCGCGACGATCGCCTTTGCCACGACATCCCGAGTGAGCAGTTCCGGCGGGCGGCGGTTGGCCACGCGGTCCCCTTCCACCCAGCGGTCGGCCTCCTCCTCGCTCTCCGCGTAGTCCCCCTCGAACATCTCGGGGACGTATCGGAACATGAATCGCTCGCCATCCCCATTCGTGAGAACGCCTCCCTCGCCCCGGACGCCCTCCGTGACGAGCGTGCCGCGCACGCTGGGCGGCCACACCATGCCCGTGGGGTGGAACTGAACGAACTCCATCCCCATGAGTTGGGCCCCTGCGTCGTAGGCGAGCGCCACCCCGTCGCCGGTGCACTCCCAGGAATTGGACGTCACCTTCCAGGCCTTGCCCAGTCCGCCTGTGGCGAGGATGATCGTCCGGGCGCGGAAGAGCACGAATTCGCCCGTCGGACGCCAATACGCGAGTGCTCCGGCCACTCGGCCATCCACGAGGATCAACCGGAACACCGTGCACTCCATGAAGACGTCGGCCCCTTCGTGCACGGCATGATCCTGAAGCGTCCGGATCATCTCCAGCCCCGTCCGGTCGCCGACGTGCGCCAGCCTGCCGTAGGTGTGCCCCCCGAACGGACGCTGGTTCATGCGCCCGTCCTCCGCCCGGTCGAAGAGGGCGCCCCAGGCCTCGAGCTCTCTTACGCGATCCGGCGCCTCCGCGGCGTGCGCCCTGGCCATCCGCCAGTCGCACAACCCCTTGCCGCCCCGCATCGTGTCGCGGAAATGGACCCGCCAATTGTCTTCGGGGCGGTTGTTGCCGAGCGCGGCCGCCATCCCGCCCTCGGCCATGACCGTGTGCGCCTTGCCGAGCAGCGACTTGCCGACGAGTCCCACGGATACGCCAGCCTCGATGGCCGCGATCGCCGCGCGGAGCCCGGCGCCTCCGGCTCCGATCACGAGGACGTCATGCTCGTGGCGTTCTGAAATCTCCATGAAAAGTCCGCTGTGCTCTGTTGGGTTCAGAAGAGTCGGGGATCCTCGAACACCCGCATCGCCACCAGCCGGATGTACAGATCCGTCATGCACACGAAGACCAGGCTGAACCAGGCCCAGCTCATGTGTCGCTTGTTGAACCAGCTCACGCCTTTCCACGCCTTGTGGCGAGCCTTACCCGCCAGCGCGCAGGAATAGCAATCGATGTCGCCGCCGATGAGATGGCGGAGGGAGTGGCAGCCGAACCAATACCCGGACAGCAGCACGAGGTTGATCAGCAGGACGATGGATCCGACCCCGACGCCGAAGCCGTCCTCGAAGAAGAACCCGTGAATCGTGTCGTACGTCAGGAAGAGCCAGATGATGATCGACGCGTACAGGAAGTAGCGATGAAGGTTCTGAAGGACCCACGGCAGTCGCGTCTCGCCCGCATACCTGTCGCCGCGGAACTCGCCCACCGCGCAGGCGGGCGGGTCGAGGAGATAGGCGCGGTAGTACGCCTTCCGGTAGTAGTAGCACGTCCCGCGGAACCCGAGGATCACGCCCATCATCAGTATGGCCGGAGAGAACGGCCACCACTCGATTCCGAACAGGCGGATCTGTTCCGGGCAGCTCGCGGCGATGCACGGCGAGTACAGGGGCGACAGGTAAGGGTCGGCGAAATAGTTGCCGCCCTGCAGAACCGCCCAGGTGGCGTAGCCTCCGAAGAGGCCGAGCCCCACCGCTACGCTCAGGGGCGGCACCCACCAGCGATCCCTGCGGAGGGTCTTGCCGAACCCGCGATCTCGAACCGCGACCGAGCTTTCCATGGTCTTTCGTCGACTCTTCGTGGAGTGGGGGCGGGCCGCGGCCAGCCTACCGGGCCGTCAGGATGACTGTCAAGCGGCGTCGTCCGGGAAACCTTCAAGGTATTCCTGGACCCGATTGAGGAAGAACGCCGCCATGGCGCCGTCAACCACGCGATGGTCGTAGGAAAGACCGAAGTAGGCCCGGTGGCGGATCGCGATCACATCGTTACCGAGGTTGTCCTGCACAACGACGGGACGCTTCTCGATCACGCCGGTTCCGAGGATGGCAACCTGGGGCTGGTTGATGATCGGGGTCCCGAACAGGTTTCCGAAGACCCCCACGTTCGTGATCGTGAACGTCCCGCCCTGGATGTCGTCGAAGTCGAGCGCCCGGCCGCGAGCCTTCTCGGCGAGTTCGTTCGAGCGCTGTGCGAGTCCCAGCAGGCTGAGCTGATCCGCGTCCTTGAGCACGGGCACGATGAGTTCGCGGCCGTCGTTGATCGCCACCGCGATCCCGAGATTGATGTTGCCGTGGTAGACGATTCGTGATCCGTCGACGGACGAGTTGAGGATCGGGTATTCGCCCAGGGCCTCGATCACGGCGCGATAGATGAAGGGGCCGTAGGTGAGCTTCACGCCCTGATCGGCGAAGCGCGACTTGAGCGAGCGCCTGAGTTGAACGATCCGCTCGAAGTCCACCTCGGTCACCGACGTCACGTGCGCGGAAACGCGTTTGGACATGAGCATGTGTTCCATCGTCCGCAGGCGGACTCTGCTCATCTCCTCGACGCGGTCACGTTCGCGAATCGGCACGGAGCCGAGCCGCACATCCAGGGTGGCCCCGTGGATAGGGATCCGGAGCGTGCCGGGCGCCGCCGGCCCGGGCGCCGATGTCTCGGGGAGCGCCGGCTCCGACGCCTTGACGTCGGAGGCCGGGACCGGCGATGGGGTCGCGGAGGGCGCCGCAGCGGGGGCGGGTGCCGACGCGGGAGCGGGCACCGACGCGGGAGCGGGCACCGACGCGGACGCAGCCTCCGGCCCGCCGGCCGAGATGAACGCAAGAATGTCATCCCGGGTCACGCGGCCGGAGGTGCCGGTCCCGGGCACCTGGTGGATGTCGACACCGTGTTCCGCGGCGATCTTTCGCACGAGCGGAGTCGACCGAGTCCTTAGGCGCTCATCGCGACTGGCGGGCGACCCCTCGGCCGCCGGGCCCGGGGATACGGGCGTGGCGGCGGCCTGCGGACCCGTGGGCGCCGTCGCCGGCGCCGCGGTTGACGCCATGGGTG
Source organism: Candidatus Palauibacter australiensis (assembly GCA_026705295.1). NCBI lineage: Bacteria > Pseudomonadati > Gemmatimonadota > Gemmatimonadia > Candidatus Palauibacterales > Candidatus Palauibacteraceae > Candidatus Palauibacter > Candidatus Palauibacter australiensis. Next base: position 20,207 of record JAPPBA010000153.1, on the reverse strand, counting down.
CTACAGCTCTCGCGTCCGTCGGCGGATCGGCCGGGGGTACCGGGGGTGCGGCGGGTGCCGCGACCGTCGCATCGGTCTCGATGCGGGCCACGACCGTGTCGATTTCGACCGTCTCCCCGTCCTGCACGAGAACTTCGGCCAGCACCCCCGCCGCCGGCGACGGAATGTCCGCGTCCACCTTGTCCGTGGATATCTCGAACAGATCCTCGTCACGCTCGACCGCATCCCCGACATTCTTGAGCCAGCGCGTCAGCGTCCCCTCCGCGATGGACTCTCCCATCTGCGGCATGATGACATCCACTTTGGACATAGGTGTCCTTCTCCGGCGTACAGCCGCGTGGGTTCAGTAACTCAGTTGCAGGCGGGCCATCGAGACGATGTCCGCCACCTGGGGTAGATGCGCCTCCTCCAGCTCGGCAGCGTACGGCACCGGCGTGTCGAGTGCGGCCACCCTCCGAATCGGAGCGTCAAGCCACTCGAACGCGCGCTCGCAAACCAACGCCGCCACCTCGCCGCCGAAGCCGCCGAACCGCGGCGCTTCGTGCAGGACGAGAAGTCTCCCCGTCTTCTTCACGCTCTCGAGGATCGCGGCGCTATCGAGCGGCTGCAGCGTCCTCAGATCGATAATCTCGATCTCCGCCCCATCCTCTGCCGCGAGCTGCTCCGCAGCCTCGTGCGCAGTATGGACCGTGACGCCATACGTGACCAGCGTGAGGTCCGTTCCTCCGCGGTGCGTTCGGGCCTTCCCCAGCGGCGTCAGGAACTCCTCGCCTTCTCCGAGGTCCTCTCGAAGTCTTCGATACAGGTACTTGTGCTCGAAGAAGAGGACCGGGTCAGGGTCCCGAATCGCGGCCTTGAGCAGCCCCTTCGCATCCCTCACTGTAGCCGGAGCCACCAGCTTGAGGCCCGGCACGTTCGCGAAGTACGACTCGACGTTCTGTGAGTGAAAGGGCCCCGCGCGCACCCCCGCGCCGCAGGGTCCGCGAATCACCAGCGCCGCCCCCACCCCCGTCCGGTAGCGGACCTTGGCGGCGAAGTTGACGATCACGTTGAAGGCCGGCGCGATGAAGTCGATGAACTGCATCTCGCACACGGGCTTCAGGCCCATCTGCGCCGCCCCGATCGCCGCGCCCACGATCGCCGCTTCGCTGATCGGAGTGTCGATGACGCGATCGTCGCCGAATTCCGCGAGCAGCCCTTCCGTAATCCTGAAGGCGCCGCCGTAGGCGCCAATGTCCTCGCCCATGATGAAGACGTTGGCGTCCGCCCGCATCTCCTCACGGATCGCCTGTCGAATCGCTTCGAGATAGGTAGCCACGACGCAAAGAATAACCGCGTGCCGTCCGCATCAGCAACGCCTCGCGCGCCATACTTTACTTACACGTAAAGGGCACTTCCGTGACCTGCAGCGCGATTCCCGGATGGCCGATCGACTCCAACACCGCACCGATGGCGATCTCCCGCCGAACGTAGCCGAGGCCGATGGGGCCGAAACGCGGAGAATGAACCGCGGAGGTGAGGAGGCCGACCGGCTTGCCGCCAGTGGCTTCGGAGGGCACTCGAAGTTCGGCGCCCACGAGGTCGGGTGCCTGGTGGAGGGTGTTCGGGGTCCAGCGAAGCCCGCGCAGGTGGCGGTTCACATGGCCCCGGTAATGGATGCGAGCGACGACCTCTTGGCCGGTGAAGCACCCCTTGACGAAGCTGATCGCCCGCTCATCCTGGCCCGCCTCCTGGGCCAGCCGCTCGGCGCCCAGTTCGGACCCGAAAACCGGCAATCCCCGCTCCACCCGCAGGATCTCCCAGTCTCCGCGGGCGGCGGCGGCCCCACCCGCCTGCGCGCCGGCACCCTCCAGCTGTCTCGAAAGCCGTTGCGCCTCTCCCGCTCGGCCGGTGTGGTCTACATACAGGTCGAACCCGGCCCCCTCGATCTCCTCCCGGCAAGCCACGAGGGCCGGAATGCCGTCGATCCATACGGTCGTCCCCTCGAGAGGGGCCAGTTCGCCGGGCTGCCGCACAAACGAGACTCCCGCAGCCGCTTCCCAGTGTTCGAGCGCCTCGACGGCCCGCGGTCCGATGAGCGTATGAACGGCAACGTCCGTCTCGCGGTGCCCAGCAAACATCGGAGGCACGTACTTCCGAAGGTGAGTCAGCAGGGCGGGCACGGCATCGCGCGGCGCGTCCAGCCAGATGGTTTCCGCTCCCGCGTCCCCGGCGTCGCGCTCGAAACCCGCCACGGGCAGAATCCGGACATCGGCGACGACGCGGCCGCGGCGATCCAGGAGAAAGGCATAGACGCCCCGCCCCAACGGGACATCCTTCACATCGTTCGAGGCGAGGCCGTTCATGACTCGCAGCGCCGCCGCGCCCGACACGGCGACAACCGCTCTCCGGAGGTTCGAGAACAGTCCGACGCTCTCGACGGCGGCACGATACCCTTCGGAACCGGACCCCCCCGACATCAGACCGACGCGGCCCACCGAGGCGGGCGATGCGGCAAAAAAAGCTCCCGGGCCGAAACCCGGGAGCCTCGCTCCAACTTGGCGGTCAAGCGCAACTCAGGACATCGCCGGTTCTAATTCGAGCCTGGTCCGGCCCACTCGACAACGAACGTCGCGCGTCGGTTCTCGATCCCGGTCTGGCGATCTTCGACGCCGGTGTCCTGGTTCACGAGGCGCGACTCACCCATGGCCGCAACGCCGATGTTGTCGGCGTTCATCCCGGCGGTCTGCACGAGATAGTCCTTCACGCTCTCGGCGCGCGCCTCGGACAACCTCATGTTGTACGCCTCGGATCCGGCACTGTCGGCGGAGCCTTCCACGGTGACCCGGGCCTGAGGGAAGGATCCCAGGATGGTGGCCGCGAACGCGTCCAGAATCGGACGGTCGACGGCCCGCACTTCGGAGCTGTTGAAGTCGAAGTGCACCGGCAGGGAAACAGCGAGTCCCGCCCCGTGCATGTCATCGTCGCTGACGTGACCTCCGAACTCCTGCCGCAGACGATCCAGCCCGCTCCGCAACTCCGCTATGTCGCCCTGAAGCGCCTCTACCGCGGCCGTATTAGCTGAGATGCGGGCCTCGTGATCCGCGAGCTGCCCGTCGACGGGCTCCATAACGCGGTCGAGTTCCCACTGGCGCACGAGCTGCATGCAACCCGCAGACAGGAAGGCTAGAGTCACCACAACCATCGACACCCACACCCTGTTCTGGCGCATCCTGACTACTCCTCCTTTTCGCGGCTTATGGGAAGTTGACCCGGAGGCCAACCGAGAGCGGGATTTCCATTATGGAGCTGAACCCATGCACATGATTGAGTTCGCCGTACACGTGCGTCGCTTCCTCGTCCGTCATGATGTAGCGGAGGTCGAGTTGGGCGAAGAGCGTGACCATCGGGACGTCCGTATCCGCATGGCGAGCGAAGTTGAGCCCTGCCTTGATTCCGGCGTTGCCGGAGAAATACGACCCGTTTACCAGGGCTACCGTATAGAGTCCCGGACGCGGGTGGTTCTCCAGCAGGAACGCATCCGAATCGAGCGTCGAGGCGCCCAAGCCGAAATCGACCGCCACGGTTGCGTTTCCCATTGGGTCCGTGAGGTGATACTCGATCCCGCCCGTCAAGTGGAAGATCTGAAAGTTCGGATCGATCGCCCCCTTCGTGCCGAGCATGTCGAGAGCTCCCTCGACCCGCAGCGCCAGACGCGGGCGCAAGAAGTAGGATGCCGCACCCGAGAAGGACGGACCCGCCTCGGCGGCATCGGCGATCTCGCCCATCGGGACGGCCATCCCAACTCCGCCCTCGAACGACCAGAACATCGGAGAATAGGGACTCTGGGCCTCGGCCCGGATCGGCAGAAAAGCGAACGCAGCCATCGCGCCGACCACCAACACCAGCTTTCTGAACACATCCTTCATATCGACCTCCTGCGAGTTGTGAGGCTGCCGAGGAACGCGCGGGCTGTCTGATTCGCCACGCAAACCACGCACGAACGTCCAACTGCAACCAGCGGCACCCGGCCTCCGATGTCGCCGGAAAAATCGATGCAAGCTAAGCCCGATGTCGAATGACATGCAAGAGATACAACGCGTGCTCCGGTGCGTGCGGGAACCTCGTTCCGGGGAGGCCGGTCGGGCTCACGAATGCGCGAAGATCCGCAGCTCAGGCACGGAAGACGTACGCCGCCAATCCCGTCGCGAGGTCGCGCGGATCAAACGCCGGAAACCGGCGGCGGGCCAGATCGGAATCGGCAATCCCATCCTGGGTTGCGAAGTCCACGGCATCGCGTGACAGGATCTGGCCGGGGAGACCCTCCGCGCAGGCGGCGGCCAGCTTAATCAGACCTTCCGGGATGTGTAGAATCGCCCGGCGCCGGCCGAGCGCCTTCATGGCCGTCCGAACGACGTCGTCCAGCGACAGGACTTCCGGGCCACCCGCCTCCAGAGTGAGCCCGTCTCCCGCCGAACCCAGCGTCGCCTCGCACACGAGGTGTGCCAGGTCATCCACATGTATCGGAGTGATCCGCCCGGAGCCGTCCCCCAGTTGCGGAAAAACGAACGGAATCGCGCGAATGAGCGCGAGGAATCGGTTGAGGCTCCGGTCCTCGGGGCCGTAGACCCATGAGGGTCGAACGATGACGTGGGCGAGGCCCGATTCCCGCACCGATGCCTCCGCCAGCCCCTTGGCGCGATACCAGGTACGCGCGGAGCCGGGATCGGCCCCGACCCCGGACAGGTAGACGAGTTTGCGTACTCCCGCTTCCACGGCGGCCTCCGCCAGCGCGGCCGTGCCGCGGGCGTCGACCTCCATGAACGTCCGGCCGCGGGCGGGCGCCTCCACCGGATAGCCCGGGAACTGGACGGAGAGGATGGCCGCGTCCACGCCGTCCATCGCCCGTGCGAGCGCGGCGGGCCGACGCACATCGCCCTCGACGTATTCCGCCGGGAGTCCGAGGCTCCTCGCGCCGGCGGGGTTTCGGGTCAGCACGGCAACCCGCACCCCGCGACGGTGCAGCCCCCGGACGAAGGCACGCCCGAGAAAGCCTGTTCCACCCGCGACGAGGACCCGCTGCATGACTTCACCTCCCGACTGGCGCCGGGGCGCGCATCACCTGAACATCCCCCGGATGACATCCCCGAATGACATCGTAGCCGTCGTCGGATTCCAGACCAATGTCACCCCGATCTTCTGGCCCGGTCCGGGCGGGAGTACAACATGCTGGAACATCTGCTCGAGACCGAGGTGGCCAGGCGCCCGCCGACCGTGCGCTTCAAGGGCCGGATCCTCTTTCTGACCGAAGATCCGGACCTCATCCGCCGCCAACTCGCGGGGGAGGATCTCGACTGGGATCCGTCGATCCCTCTGCGCGACGATATTTCGACCGATGAGATCACGCCCGGCTGGGTCTGCTACCACTTCGACGAGAAGCTGGGGGAATACCCGTACGTGGGCCTCCTGTGCGGCGACGAGCGCCCGATCGGCCGCAACGACATCCGGCAGGGCGGCTTCGTGTGCTCCGTGTCCGGAAAGAGGCGGGGGAAGGGGTCGAGCCGGGAGGCTTCGCCGTATGCCGAGCGCGCCGCGGGCCTCCGCGTCGTCATCGGGGAGAACATCGAGCGTATCTACGGGGAGAATTGCGCGAACATCGGCCTCCTGGCATCGACGGATTTCTCCCTCATCAGGAAGATCCGGCGCGGGGAGGAAATTCCGCTCGACGCGTTCATCGGAGACGCGGGACGCATTCAGCGGGACATCATCGAGTACGGCGGGCTGCTCGACTACGCTGTGGCGAGGCTGAAGGGATTCGTCACGCTCCCCGGCATCACGACCCCGGCGGACCGACCGCAGACGATTGCGGAGAAGATCATCGCCCGGCACTGGGTCACCGACGCGGCCTCGGGCATGCTGGGCGTTCCGGCTGTGAAACCGGGGGACACGGGCTTCCTCCGGGCCGACCTTCGCTTCTCCCACGAGTACGTGACCCCCATGGCGTCGACGTTCTGGGAGGACTTCGCGGGCGACGCGGGACTGAACGATACCGAGTCCATCGTCTTCTTCCGGGACCACCTCGCGTTCCTCGACGAGGTCATCACGGAGGAGAGGAAGGCGGCCGGCCTGCTCGACGCGGCCCATGCGCTGCACGACCGCCAGCGGAAGTTCGCCGCCGCCAAGGGCGTGCGCCTGCACGGCGAACTGCCGGACCGCACGGGGAGCGAGGGGATCTGCCATATCGTGGTGCAGGACCGCTACGCGCTCCCCGGCCAGATCATCATCGGCAGCGATTCTCACACCCCGCATTCGGGTGCGCTGGGATGCGTAGCGTTCGGCGTAGGGACGTCCGCGATCGTCAACGCCTGGGCGACGCGCGACGTCCGGCTGGAAGTGCCGGAGTCGATCCGGGTGAACATCACGGGCGAGCCGCCCGCCGGCGTCGTGGCGAAGGACCTCATCCTCGAACTGCTGCGTCACCCGACCGTCAAGAACGGCGAGGCCATCGGACGCATCATCGAATTCACGGGAGAGGCCGTGAAGGCGCTGTCCATCGATGAACGCGCGACTCTGACGAACATGGCGGCCGAGGTCGGGGGCTTCACCGGCATCATCGCCCCGGACGCGGAGACGGTGGCGTGGATCGCCGGACGGCGCGGCTTGGCCGTGGACGAGGTCCGGGCGCTGTGCGACGGATTGTACAGCGATCAGGGAGCGGACTACGCGGCGACGATCGAGATGGACGCGAGCGGCATCGAACCGATGGTCGCGACCCCGGGCGATCCCGGAAACGGCGTGCCCGTCTCGGCCCTTGAAGGGGACGTGAGCCTGGATACCGTGTTCGTCGGGTCCTGCACCGGAGCGAAGCGGGCGGACTTCGAGATGTATGCCGCGGTGGCCCGGGAAGCGGTGGCGGCGGGGAAGCGCGTGCCCGCGTCCGTCCGCGCCTATGCCCAGTACGGGTCCATCGATGTGGAGGCGTGGAGCCGGGAACAGGGCCACGACCGGGCGCTCCGGGATGCGGGATTCGACGTCCTCGCTCCCGGCTGCGGAGCCTGCATCAACGCGGGGCCGGGCGTCTCGACGACGAAGGAGCAGGTCACGATCAGCTCCATCAATCGGAACTTCCCCGGCCGCAGCGGACCGGGGCAGGTGTACCTGGCAAGTCCGTTGACCTGCGTGGCCTCGGCGATCGAGGGAAGAATCGTCGCGTACGGAGACGCGCCGTGGAGCCGCGGGACCCCCCGCTCCTAAGCGGGTTCGACCCTCACGGGGCAGACCTTCAACTCGGCCGTGTGCGTGATCGGGTCGTAGCCGCCTCCGGTGAGGAAGTTCACCGGTACATCGTTGAAGCTGAATGACGCGAATACGGTTCCTGGCGGGGATCGGTCGTTCGCCTCGACCTTGATCCGGACCTGGCCGCGCGGGCTCGACATCATCGCCCAGCCGCCGTCCTCGAGACCCCATTTCGACACGTCGGCCGGGTGCATCTCGAGACTTTCTTCCGACAACAGGTATTCGATCCCCGCGGCTCGCCCCGTCTGCGTTCTCGTGTGATAGGCCGGAAGTCGGCGCCCGGTCGTAAGCCAGATCGGGTATTCCTCCGAGATCGTCTCGGCCGGGTCCCGGTACCGGATCATCTGGAAGATCCCGCGCCCGTTCTCGAACTCGCCCTCGTGAAGGATGGGCGTGCCGGGGTGGCCCCGCTCCGGCACCGGCCAGTGATACTCGCCGTCCGCGATGAGATCCCAGTCGATTCCGGCGTAGATCGGCGAAAGGGAGCAGAGCTCGTTGAACACCTGCTTGGCCGACTCGAACTCGAAGCCCTCCAAGCCCATGCGCTGCGCGATGCGCGACACGCACCACCAGTCGGGTTTCGCCTCGCCCGGCGGATCCACCGCCTTCCGGAGGCGCTGAACGCGCCGCTCCGTATTCGAGCACACGCCGTCCGTCTCCGCCCACGCGGTGGCAGGGAGCACGACATCGGCCAACTGCGCCGTCTCGGTGAGGAAGATGTCGATCACGACGAGATGGTCGAGACTCCTGAGCGCATGCTCGCAGTGCTCCCGGTCGGGATCCGTCACGACGGTGTTCTCGCCATTGATGATCATGGCGCGGATCCGGTCGCCGCACATATCGAGCGCCGTGACCTTCGTGGGACCCAGTTCAAGGTCTACCTCCCGGCCGTAGGCGGCGGCGAACTTCGCCTGGTACGCCGGGTCGCGCACGTCCTGGAAGCCGGGGTAGTTGTTCGGCAGCGCCCCAGAGTCTCCCGCGCCCTGGATGTTGTTCTGGCCGCGCATCGGATTGATCCCGGTGCCCTCGCGGCCGACGTTGCCGGTCATGAGGGCGAGATTGCAGAGGCTCTGCACGTTGTCCACGCCGCAGATGTGCTCCGTGATCCCGAGCGTGTAGTAGATCGCTCCGCGTTCGGCCTTTGCATACCAGCGCGCCGCCTCCGCGATCAGCTTCGCGTCCACCCCGGTGATGGATTCGGCCCATTCCGGCGGGTACTCCAGGACGTGCTCGACGAAGTCCCGGCCTTCCGTCGTCCGGTCGGCCACAAAGCCCTCGTCCATCAGCCCCTCGCGGGCGATCGTGTGGGCCATGCCGAGCAACAGGGCGACGTCCGACCCCACCCTCAGCGGCAGGTAGATGTCGGCCATCTCGGCCAGCGCGATACGCCTAGGATCGGCGACGATGAGCTTGGCGCCCCGGGCCACCGCGCGCTTGATGCGGGTGGCCGCGACGGGATGGCACTCGGTCATGTTGGTCCCGATGCAGAAGATCACATCGGGCTTATCCATGTCCGCGAGCGGATTCGACATCGCCCCCCGTCCGATAGAGGCCGCCAGACCGGCGACCGTGGGGGCGTGTCAAGCACGGCTGCAGTTGTCGATCTGGTTCGTACCGAACGCGCCTCGGATGAACCGCTGCATCATGTAGGCCGCCTCGTGCGGCGCGCGTCCGGAGGCGACGCCGTACACGGAGTGCCGGCCGTGATCCTCCACCGCCGCCGTGAACCCCGCCGCCGCGCGGTCGAGTGCCGTGTCCCAGTCGGTTTCATGGAGTTCGCCGTCCTCGCCCCGCACCATCGGATAGGCCAGCCGGTCGGGGTGCTGCACGAAGTCGAACGCAAACTGCCCCTTGACGCAGAGCGCGCCCTCGTTGGCGGGTCCATCCATCGCCGGCTGGACGCCGATCAGCTTGTCGCCCCGCGACAGCAGGTCGACGGAACACCCGACGCCGCAGTACGGGCAGACGGTCCGCGTCTTCTCGGTCTCGCCCGGCACGTCGGCGTTCGCGAGCGCCTTGATGTCGGCGAGGGCCCCGGTCGGGCAGGTCTGGATGCACTGCCCGCAGAACGTGCAGGCGGAGTCCCCCAGCAGGCCCTCGAACTCCGTCGTGATCTGCGTCTCGAACCCGCGGTTCATGACCGAGATCGCGTAGTCTCCCTCCTGCTCGGCGCACACCCGCACGCAGCGGTAGCAGGAGATGCAGTTCTCGTAGTCGCGGAGGATGAAGGGGTTGTCGTCGTCCGGCCGGCTGCGGCCGGACGTGGCCCCGGCGAAGCGGCCCGTCCGGGCCTCGTAACGGTCGAGGAGGACTGCCATCTCCTGCGAAGCGTATCCGGAGAGGGGGTCGACATCCGTGTCGCGGTTCTCGGAGGCGACCATCTCCATGAGCACGCGGCGGTGCATGTCGAGCCGCGCCGAACGGGTCGTGATCCGCATCCCGGGCTCCGCCCGCATGGTGCAGGAGGCGACCGGGTTGCGGGCGCCGTCGAGTTCCACGATGCAGAGGCGGCAGCCGCCGAAGGCTTCCAGGCGCGGATCGTAGCACAGCGTCGGGATCTCCTTGCGATGCCGCTCGGAGACCTCGTACAGGCTCTCGCCCCGACGAACGCCGACCTTCTCGCCGTCGAGCGTGATCTCGAAATCGAAGCCCGTGCCGTTGCCCGAATTGTCGCTCAAAAACCCACCTCCGGAGGCGCGAGGATCACGCACCGCTGGAAACTGCCGGGCCCACTAACATGACGCGCCGCGCGCGTTGCGACAAATCCGGCCGGTCTGCCCGGCCCACGCTCCGACGCTAGGCGGACTCGGTGACGTGCCTCGAGACGCGATCCGGGAAGTAGCGGATCAGGCTCTCCGTGATGAGCGGGGCCGCCTGACCCAGGCCGCACGCGCTCGTCTGCATCATCGTGTCGCCCAGATCGTGCACCTCATCGATCCAGGCGCCGATGTCGGGCGGGCCGTCCCCGTGCAGGCGCTCCGTCAGGCGCTGTGTGCCGATGCGGCAGGGGAAGCACTTGCCGCAGGATTCCTCGGCGAAGAACTCCATGGCGGAATGCGCGACTTCGATCATGTCTCGCGAGTCGTCGAACACCATGATGCCGCCCGCCCCCAGGAAAGACCCCTTCGAGCGGATGTCGGGCTCGTCCAGCGTGACGTCGAGCGCCTCGCCCGCCAGGAAGCCGCCAGAGAGCCCCGCCATCGTCACCGCCTGGATCTTCCGCCCGCCCGGCACGCCGCCGGCCAGGTCGTCGATCAGCGTCATCAGCGGGAAGCCCATCGGTACTTCGTAGTTGCCGGGGCGCGTGACGTCCCCGGAGAGCGAGATCACCTTCGTGCCCGCGTGGTCGCCGATCCCGAGGTCCCGATACCAGTCGGCGCCGTGCACGAGGATGTGGGGCACGGAAGCCAGCGTCTCGACGTTGTTCACGACCGTGGGAAGGTCCTCGTACCCGTGCGTCACCGGGAAGGGCGGCCGGTTGCGCGGGAACGGGTGCTTGCCCTCCAGGCTGTTGAGGAGCGACGTCTCCTCGCCGCAGATGTAGGCGCCCGCGCCACGGCGCACCCAGAGGTCGAACGGTCGCCCGGGCCCGAGGGCTTGCGGTCCCAGCAGCCCGGAGCCGCGGGCCTCTTCCAGGGCCGTCTCCAGGATGCGCAGCGTATCCGGGTATTCGTAGCGGAGGTAGATGAATCCCCGCGTGGCGCCCGTCGCGAAGCCGGCGGCGATCATCCCTTCGATCACTGCGTGCGGGTCGTAGTCCATCAGCGCCCGGTCCTTGAAGCAGCCCGGCTCCCCCTCGTCCGCGTTGCAGACGATGGTCTTGGGCTCGCCCGCGGCCTCCGCCACCGCCCGCCACTTCCGCCCGGTCGGGAAGCCGGCGCCGCCCCGCCCCGCCAGGCCGCTCGCGTCGATGGCATCGAGCAGCGAGCCGGCCCCCCCGCGGAGGGCGTTCTCGAGACCGGAATACCCGCCCGTCGCCCGATACCCCGCCAGCGTCGCGCGTCCGGGAGTTCGGATGTGCGCGAATACGCATTCCTCAACGTCCGGGTGTGGAGCGGGAGGAAGAGGAGAGGGTCGAGAGGCGAGCTCAGCGACCGTGGTTCCGCAGAGGACCCGGTCCCGGTCCAGGACGGGAATCGGTTCGTCGCAGCGGCCGGGGCAGGGCATCGCGTGCGCGTTCGGCACCTCGGCCAGCAGTTCGTCCGCCCCCTGCAGGGCACAGATGGGTCCGGTGCAGATCCGGGCGCGCGCGTACCCCCCGGCGTCCCGTGCGAAGTGGTGATAGAACGTTACCGTACCGAAGAGATCCGCGATCGGGATCCGCAGGTCGTCGGAGATGGCGCGCAGGGCGTTCTCCGAGAGGTGTCCGTCCCTCTCGTGGAACTCGTGCAGCAGGGGGAGCAGAGGAGCGGGCTCCTCCCGCCACTTCGCGAGGAGTTCCGCGTCCGAGGGCGTGTTCATGCCGTCATAGTTACCCGCAGACGCGAATAGCGGCAAACGACCTCCATCCGCGCGGGGCGTCGCCCCCCCAATCTCGGGGGCGCCCGGTTCGGCGTCCGGCACGACGGCGCGCGGGGCGCCTGCTCAGGCACTCTCGGTAGCTCGCGCGTTTCCCGGACACGACACCCGCGCGTCGACACCGTAACTTCGGTCCATGATTACGCCCCGAAGGAACACCGCCCGCGTCGACATCGATCGCGTGTCCGAAGCTTCGAGCCGGAGGCGGCGCGACGCCGTCGCGGTCGAAGAGCCGCTCGAGATCCGGATCGCGCCCGCGGGCGGAGGAGAACACCAGGTGGCCGTGACGATGCGCACGCCGGGAGATGACTTCGACCTCACGGCCGGGTTCCTCTTCTCGGAGGGGCTGCTGGGACAGCGGGCCGATATCGCCGACCTGCGGTACTGCGTCGACGTGGAGACGCAGGAATACAATATCGTCACCGCGCATCTGAGCGAGACGGCGCGCTTCGACCCGGCGGAGCTGACCCGGAACTTCTATACGACGTCGAGTTGCGGCGTCTGCGGAAAGGCCTCCCTCGAGGCGATCGAGATCCGCGGCTGTGCCCCCGTGCCGGCCGAGGGCCCGACCGTGGCGGCCGGGATCGTGCGCACCCTCCCGGGCGCGCTTCGGCGCCGCCAGCCGGTGTTCGAACGAACGGGCGGACTGCACGCGGCCGGCCTGTTCGACACGGCAGGTGAACTGCGCCTCCTGCGCGAGGACATCGGACGCCACAACGCGCTCGACAAGGTGATCGGCGACCGATTCCTCCAGGAAGCTCTGCCCCTGGGCGATACGGTGCTGGCCGTGAGCGGCCGGGCTTCCTTCGAGATCATGCAGAAGGCGCTCGCCGCCGGAATCCCGATTGTCGCGGCCGTGGGCGCCCCCTCGAGCCTCGCCGTCGACGTGGCCGAAGAGTTCGGGATGACGCTGATCGGCTTCGCGAAGCCGACGGGATTCAACATCTACACCGGGAGCCACCGCGTCGGCTGAGGAACCGGATCGACCCCGGCCCCGTCCGGAGGGGCCCGATCCTCAAGGCGGCAGGGCGCGCCCGATCCTGAGCGCGAGGTCGACGGCCGACTTCCTCCAGCCCGTCAGCGTCGACCTGCGGTAGGCATCGGCGGTACGCTTCACGCCCTCGCTCATCGTCGGGTACGGATGGACCAGCGACGCGAGCGTGCCCAGCTTCACCCCCGCCTTCATGGCGAGCGAGATCTCCGCAATCATCGTCCCCGCGTCGGGCGCCAGGATGTGTCCTCCCAGAATCCGGCCTCCCTTTCCGACGACGATCTTCACGCGGCCCATGGCGGCGCGTTCGGCGATCGCCCGGTCGAGGTTCCCGATGTCGTAGACATGGGCGGACACCGAGGCCCCGTGCCGGTCGCGGGCCTCGGCCTCGGTGAGGCCGACGTGCGCGAGTTCGGGGTCGGTATAAGTGCACCAGGGAATCACGCGATAGTCGATGTTCGCGCGCACGGGGAAGAGTGCGTTCTGGACCACGGTGCGCGCTTCGTGGTCGGCGACGTGCGTGAACAGGAACCCGCCGGTCACATCGCCGGCCGCGAAGATGTGCTTGCTGGAGGTGCGAAGCCTGGAGTCGACGGTGACCCAGCCTCCGGCAGTCTCGACCCCCGCCGCGTCCAGCCCCAGATCCTCCGTGTTGGGCGCACGTCCCGCGGCGACGAGGACCTCGTCGACTTCAAGTGTCTCGGCACGCTCCTCCGCGCTCCGCCCTTCCTCCGCGACCGCGGGGGGCGCGATCGTCACCCGTCGCCGGTCTCCGACGCGGTCGACGCGCGTCACGATACGGCCCGTCCGGACACGGATACCCTCATCCCGCAGCCTGTTCGTCAGGAGGTCCGCGAGTTCGGGTTCTTCGCGGACCATGAGCCGGTCGAGCAGTTCGACGACCGTGACCTCGGCCCCGAGACGGCGATACGCCTGGGCGAGTTCGACGCCGATCGGCCCGCCGCCGACCACCGCGAGCGAGGCGGGGATCGTGTCCCGGTCGAACGCCTCCGCATGCGTGAAGTAGCCCGCCTCCTCGAGCCCCGGGATCGGGGGCACCGCGGCTCTGGAGCCGGTGGCGATCACGAAGCGCCGCGCGCGGAGGCGCCGGCCGTCCACCTCGACTTCGTGCGGCGACACGAAGCGCGCCGCCCCCTCGACCACATCGACGCCCATGGCGCGAAAACGCTCCGGATCGTCGTGCGGCTCGATCTGCGCGCGGACATCGCGGACGCTCGAGAGCACGTCGGTGGCTTCGATGTCCTGCCGCGGGATCCCGAGGCCGAACGAGGCCGCGTCGCGAACGTGCCGCGCCACCCGGGCCGAGCCGATGAGCGCCTTGGAAGGCACGCAGCCGGTCCACAGACAGTCGCCGCCAAGGCGGTCGCGCTCGACCAGGGCCACGCTCGCACCCAGCCCCGCGCCCCCGGCCGCCGTCACGAGACCCGCGGTCCCTCCGCCGATGGCGACGATGTCGAACGTCCGGTTTCGAACCACGTTGCTCCTCCCTGTGGAAGGTGAGCGATTTCACTGGGCCACCAGGCCCGTTTTTCCTTGCCGGGCGTCCCGATTCGCGCTTAGCTTCGCTTCGTGCAGAATCCTACATCCCAAGCTGCGGTGTCCCGGTCGGGCTCAATGAAAAGCCGCGTCCAACCGCCTTCGATCCTTGCCAAGTGTCGTGAACTAGCGACCGTGCACGACCTCCGCGAGGCCGGTCTCTATCCGTACTTCATGCCCATCGAGGCCTCTCACGACACGTGGGTCGTCAGCGACGGCGCTCGCAAGATCATGGTGGGCTCCAACAATTACATGGGACTCACGCACGATCCGCGCGTCCTCGAAGCGGCCCGCGAGGCCCTCAACAAGTTTGGCAGCGGCAATACGGGCAGCCGCTTCCTCAACGGCAACCTCGATCTTCATGAGCAACTCGAAGCCGAACTCGCCGACTTCACCGGCATGCAGGCCGCGCTCGTATTCTCGACCGGCTACCAGACGAATCTGGGCACGCTGGGCGCGTTGATCGGTCGCGCGGACACGGTCTACATCGACAAGCTCGACCATGCCAGCCTCCAGGACGGCGTGCGTCTGGGGCTCGGCCGCACGCGCCGCTTCAACCACAACGACTTCGCGACGCTGCGCCGCATGCTCGAGGCCGAGCCGGCCTCGCGCGGCAAGCTTATCGCGGTGGACGGCGTGTACAGCATGGAAGGCGACATCGCGGATCTGCCCACGCTGGTCGAGCTGAGGCGAGAGTACGACGTGGCCATCCTGGTGGATGACGCGCACGCCGTGGGCGTTCTGGGCGAGACCGGAGCCGGGACCGCCGAGCACTGGGGGCTCACCGACGAGGTGGACCTGATCCTGGGCACCTTCTCCAAGTCCTTCGCCTCGATCGGTGGCTTCGTGGCGGGCCGCGCCGACGTCATCGACTACCTCCAGCACAACGCCCGCGCCCTCATGTTCAGCGCGAGCATGCCTCCCGCATCCGCCGCCACCGTGCTGAAGGCGCTGGAGATCATCCGCGATGAACCGGAGCGCCGGGAGCAGCTCTGGAAGAACACGTACAGGATGATGGAGGGCTTCAAGTCGATCGGGTTCGATATCGGACCGACCGAGACCCCGATCGTCCCCATTCTTATCGGGCCCATGGAGAAGACCTTCGTGTTCTGGCGCGCCCTGTTCGAGGCGGGCGTCTTCACGAACCCGGTCGTGCCGCCGGCCGTTCCCGAGGGGAGTTGCCGCCTGCGCACGAGCTACATGGCCACGCACTCGGACGACGACCTCGATTTCGTGCTCGAACAGGTGGAACGCGTGGGGAAGAAGCTCGGCGTCGTCTGAACCGGCGCCTCCCACCATGACGAGTCTCGCTCCCTCCGTGCGCGTCGTCCCCGTCGAGAGCCGCGCCGATCTCAAACGCTTCATCGACCTGCCGTGGTCGATCTATCGCGGCGATCCCGACTGGGTGCCCCCGCTGAAACGGGACGTGCGGGCCGCCTTCGATCCCGCGAAACACCCGTTCCACCTGCATTCGGAGGTCCAGCCCTACCTCGCGTTGCGCGACGGCCGGGCCGTGGGCCGGATCTGCGCGATCCGGAACCGGAATCACGAGCGGGTGCACGATGAGTCCACAGGGTTCTTCGGCTGGTTCGAGTGCGTCGACGACCCGGGGGTGGCCGGGGCGCTGCTCGACGCGGTCCGGGCCTGGCTCCGGGACCGCGGGCTTACCGCGATGCGGGGTCCCACGAGCTTCTCGACCAACGAGACCTGCGGCCTGCTCATCGACGGAGATCCCGGGCCGCCGGTCGTCCTCATGGCCTACAACCCGCCGTACTATCCCGCGCTGATGGAGGCCGCGGGACTGCGGAAGGTCAAGGATCTCTTCGCCTGGCTCATGAAGAAGGGCGATTGGCCGCCGCACCTCTTCCGCGCCGAGAAGGTCGTGACCCGAAGGTACGGCATCCGGATCAAGACGCTGGACATGTCGCGCTTCGACGAAGAGCTCGGCCGCGTCCAGCGCCTGTACAACGCGGCGTGGGAGAAGAACTGGGGTTTCGTCCCCATGACCGAGGCCGAGATGGATCACATGGCGGCAGAGCTCAAACCCATACTCGACCCCGAGCTCGCGCTCTTCGCGGAGACGCCGGAGGGCGAGACCGCCGGCTTCGCCCTTGCCCTCCCGGACTTCAACCAGGTGCTGCGCCGGATGAACGGCCGGCTCTTCCCCTTCGGAATTCTCAAAGCGCTCATCTACAGGCGGAAAATCACGTGCATGCGCGTGATCATCCTGGGACTTGCCGAGGAGTGGCGCGGCAAGGCCGTCGATGTCCTCCTCTACCTCTGGCTGTTCAGGAAGGGGATCGCAGCCGGGATGACGTCCGCCGAACAGTCCTGGATCCTCGAGGACAACCAGAAGATGAACCAGGCCATCGAGCGTCTCGGCGGCAGGATCTACCGGACCTACCGGCTGTACGAAACGGCGCTCTAGGCCTTTACTATGTCGCTTTACTCATGGCATCAGTCTTTCTGACCGGGGGAAGCGGGTTCCTCGGCGGCCATGTCGCCGAGGCCCTCGTCGCCGCCGGACACCGCGTCACCGCGAGCGTGCGGCGCACGAGCGACACGCGGCGTCTCGATCGCCTCGAGTTGAGGAAGACCGAACTCGACCTCGGGGTGGAAGGCAGGCCGGAAGCGGCCGCGGCACTCGCGGGTTGCGCCGCCGTCGTGCATTGCGGCGCCCTCACGCGGGCGCGCGACGAGTCGGAGTTCATGGCCGTGAATGCGGCCGGCACGCGGCGGCTCGCGAGAGCGGCGGCGGATGCAGGAGTGCGGCGGTTCATCTTCATCAGCAGCCTCGCCGCCCGCGGTCCGGATGGCGCGGACGGACCCGTGAGCCCGTACGGTCGGTCGAAAGCCGAAGCCGAGGCGGCGCTCGCCTCGGTCCGCGGGGCGATGGAGGTCGCCGTGCTCAGGCCGGGGGGCGTCTACGGCCCACGGGACTCCGATCTGCTGCCGCTCTTCCGACTGGCGGCGCGGGGGTGGACCGCGATTCCGCGCAGCCACGCGCCCCTGCAGCCGGTGTACGTCGCCGATGTCGTCTCGGCCGTGCTCGCAGCCCTCGAGGCGGCGCCGGCGCCGCACCCGCTTCCCATCGCCGCGGCGGAGCGCCATTCCTGGCGCGCGGTGGCGCGCGCGCTGATGGCCGCCGTGGACCGTCCCGGCCGCGTCCTGCGGCTGCCGCCGGCGCTCTTTCTCGCCGCCGGAGCGCTGTCGGAACTCGCGGGCCGCCTGACGGGGAAGGCCCCGGCCTTCGACCGGAGACGGGCGCGGGACCTGTCCGCGTACGCCTGGACCTGCGACATCGAGTTGAGCCGAAGGGTTCTCGACCCCTGGCGTCCGAGGATCGGCATCGAAGAGGGGCTCGCGCGCACTGCCGAGTGGTATCGCCGCATGGGCTGGCTGTGAGCGGCGGCCGCGGCGGAGGGCTCCTGCCCGTCGATCGCGTCGCCATCGGCTACTTCGGATGCACGGGCCTCATATCGCTGGCGTTCGGCGGCCTGTCCGGCGCGGGCATCGCGGCGGCCCACGCGATCGCCGTCTTCGGGATCACGCGTCTTGCGGCCTGGCACCCCCGCGCCGGCCTCGCCGCAATCGCGCGGGGCGCATACGCCGTGCTCCTCACGCCCCTCCTGTATGCGGAACTCTCGGTCCTCAACCGCTTTCTCACGCAGCGGTATTTCGACGCCACGGTGCAGGCGTGGGACGCCGCCATGTTCGGCGGACAGCCGAGCATCGACCTCAGCGCGTGGCTCCCCTGGCTCCCCGTCTCCGAGGTGTTGCATCTGGGCTATTTCGGCTACTACGCCATCATCCCCGCTGCCATCCTGGGCGTGTTCGCGACGCGGGGGGTCGAGGCCATGCAGCGCACCGCCCTCGCCGTGGCCGCCGCCTTCTTCGTCTCCTATCTCGTCTTCATGTTCTTCCCCGTCGCCGGCCCCCGATACGAGTTCGCGCAAATCGGCGGCGAGATCGGCGAGGGTACGCTGTTCGGGATCGTGCACGGGATCCTGGAGGCCGGCTCGTCGAAGGGCACGGCCTTCCCCAGTTCCCACATCGCCGCCTCCCTGGCCGGGGTCATGGCCGCCGGGCGCGAGGATCGGCGCTGGTTCTGGCTCCTCATCATCCCGGAACTCGCGTTGACTGCCGGGACGGTGTACGGTCGCTTCCATTATGCGGCCGACGCCCTCGCGGGCATCCTGCTCGGGCTGCTGATCTACGCCGTACTGCTCGCGGCCGATGGCGCGGCCGACGGGGCCCGGGCAGCCGAGAGCGGGCAACCCGGGGGCTGAACCGCGCATCAAAGCGGTGGATCCAGAAGGTGACCTTCAGAGGGATGACGTGGAAGAACGCGACCTGATCGCCTGCGCGAAGGCGGGAGAGCGATCCGCGATGGGAGAGTTGTACGAGCTCCACGCGCGGCGCGTCTACACCGTGATCCGCCGCCTCGTGGGCGACGATCACCTCGCGGAGGACCTCTCCCAGGAAGCGTGGATCCGCGCGTTCGAGAAACTCCACCTCTTCCGGGGCGACGCGGCCTTCGGCACGTGGCTCTACCGGTTGGCGACGAACGTGGCGCTCAACCGGCTGCGCCGGTCGTCGAAGCGGCGACCGGTGGAATCCGCTGCGGAGCTTCCGCGCGTGGCGCGGGCGCACGACGACGTGATCGTGACGCGGCGGGTGCTGACGAAGGCGCTGGACCAGTTGCCGCCGGGGTACCGGAGGGTCCTCGTGCTGCACGACGTGGAGGGCTGGACGCACAACGACATCGCCGAGGCTCTGGGGTGTTCGCCCGGCACGTCGAAGTCGCAGTTGCACAAGGCGCGGGCGCGCATGCGGAAGCTCATCGCTCCGGAGGATTCCGGGGACGGCGGTGCGCGGGGCGAAGCGGGCCTCTGAGAGGGATAGAAGAGATGGCGAACCACATGGAGGCCGAGCGAATCTCGGCACTGCTCGACGAGCCGTGGGCGGACCGGGATTGCCGGGCCCACCTCGAGACGTGCAGGGAGTGTCAGGCGGAGTTCGAAAGATTGAGCCGGATGCGCATGGCGCTGTCCGCGCTTCCGGATGAGAAGGCGCCGGCCGGGCAGTGGGCCGCCATCGAAGCCGCGCTCGATGCCGACGAGACGCGTGTCGGCGTCCGCGGGCTGGGAGGAGGTCTCGCCGGCCGTCTCTTCGTTCCGGGACCGCTCCAGGCCGCCGCCGCCCTCGTGTTGTTCGCCGGCGGCGTGATCGCCGGTCTGCAGTTCACGGGCGGGCGGTCCGCGAACTTGCCGGCCGCGGATCTCGCGGATCTCCCGGCCGTCGTATCCACCGATGACGGTCGCGCCCTCGTGGACGGGCTCAGCCGGATGGAATCGCTGCGGTCGCCGCTCAGACAGGTCGGAGCGGGGGGGACGGGTCCCGCTTCGGAAGGCGGGCCGAGGGAGGGAGATCCCTTGGAGATGGCGCAGAGACTGGCGACGGTGGAGGGATATATTCGGGCACTGCGCGACCGCCTCGAGACGAGTCCCGACGACCCGTTCGCCAGCGCCTATCTGCTGGAACTCGTGGAGACGCGCGACCGGCTCGCGGAGGATCTCGGTCGCGCCAGCGGGACGCGAACCTGGTGACCTCGCCCCGCGCGCGGCCGATCACGCCGCTGGCTTCGTGCCTGGCTCTGGGCGCCCTTCCGTTCGCCGCCCTCGCCGGCGCCGCGCAGGAGGCCGGGACGGCCGAGTCCGCCGGCTGGATCGGGGTGCGGGTCGAGGAACGCTACAACTGCGGCTGGGAGACTTCGGAAGACTGGAAGAACTGCACGCTCATCCTGAGGATTCGCGAGATGCAGGATGGCGGACCGGCGGCGCGCGCGGGGCTCCTCGCCGGCGAC